>JBJOOI010000385.1:0-2649 GCA_046051375.1 Bacteroidota bacterium
ATCAGCATCAGGGGACCTGGTGGTGTGCGTACAGGAAGTACACCGCTCTTTGTGGTTGACGGACTTCCGCTCGACAATTCCAGTACAGGTGGAGGTGATCCACTGAACTTTATCAACCCTGCAGACATTGAAACGATGGATGTACTGAAAGATGCATCTGCCACTGCCATCTATGGAGCACGTGGTGCAAATGGCGTCATCCTCATCACCACAAAAAAAGGAAAATCCGGAACTTCTGTAATGAATTACAGCAGCAACATCGGTGTATCGGAACTGACAAGGGCACTTCCCGTTTACAGTGCAGCTGAATTCAGGAAAAAAGTTGTTGAAGTGGGCGGTATCCTTGATGACAAAGGCGGAAATACCGACTGGCAAAAAGAAATCACCAGGACAGCCCTTACGCAGAACCATAACCTTACCATGAGTGGCGGTGCTGAAAAGCTTACTTATTTTGCTTCTTTTGGTTTGCAAAACCAGGAGGGTATCATCAAAACCAATGACCTGAAAAGGTATTCAGGAAGGTTTAATGCTACGCAGAAATTCCTGAACGATAGGCTGATTGTAGATGTAAACCTGAGCGCAAACAATACCAAGCAACAGCGCCCCAATATTGGCGGAGTGATTGGAGATGCCCTCAGCAACAATCCTACTTATTCCCCATACGATGCCCAGGGCAATATTGCTGCATTCCAGTTGTTCAATAACCCCTTGCTGACCTTTAAGCTGGACAAGGACGTGACCACCATCAACAGGGTGATTGGAAGCATTTCTCCATCCATTAAACTCTTCGATGGCCTTACATACAAACTCAACCTTGGTGTAGACAATTCTACCGCTACAAGGGATGTACAGTCTCTTGCCAACGTTTTGCCCCAAAGGGATGGAAGGTTTGAAACATACAATACCATCAACAGGAATACCCTGATTGAAAACTACCTGACCTATAATTTTAAGGTTAAGGAGCATAATTTCTCTGCATTGGGAGGACATTCTTACCAGGAGATTTATGTTCAGGGTAGGGGATGGAGCATCAACCGTCCTCCAGTTGGTCCGGTTGAACCGCTGTACAATCCGGGCATTGGACAAGAGCTTACACTGGCCAACAACAGGCCCAATGGTTTCGCCGTATTGAATGAGTTGCAGTCTTTCTTCTCCCGTGTCAACTATTCTTACAAGGACAAGTATCTTGCTACAGCCAATTTCAGGATGGATGGTTCCTCTAAATTCGGGGAGAACAACAAATATGGTTATTTCCCGTCTTTCTCTCTTGGATGGAGAATCAGCGAGGAAGATTTTATGAAGAATAGTCCGTTCAGCAACCTTAAGCTAAGGGCTGGATGGGGACAAACGGGCAACCAGGAAATCCCTTCCAAAATCACCCAACCACTTTTCACATCGGCTGTTTCCGGTACAACGAGCTATCCTCTTGCTCCTTCAGGCCCTTATCCCGCAGGGATTACCTATTCTAGGTTGGCCAATCCGGATATCCAATGGGAGGTGTCCACTCAATCCAATGTGGGCTTGGACTTTGGCTTGCTGAAAGGTGCACTTACCGGATCAATCGATTATTTCAAAAAATTGTCCAACAACATTCTGCTTGAAGTGATTCCAGCGGACCCTGTTCAGCCTGCAGGAACATTCTGGACCAATGTGGAAGACATGACCATTACCAATCAGGGTCTGGAAATTGATCTTGCCTACAAGAACAGGACCAAATCTGGAATAAAATATACGATTGGCGGTAATGTTGCTTTCCTGAGCAATCTTGTTGAAAATTCTCCTTACTCTGTAATTCAATCTGGTTCTGCATCAGGACCTGGTTTGACCTCTGCCACTGTGAACGGATATATCAATGGACAGCCCATTGGTACTTTCTTTCTTAGGGAATGGACCGGCCTCGACGCCAATGGCATCAGCACCTTCCGTGACATTGATGGCGATGGCATCAGCGGAGACAAGGATAGGCTTGCTTTGGGCACCGCACTTCCCAAAGTGATTTATGCTTTCTTCGCAAACTTCTCCTACAAAGGATTTGATTTTGTTGCCAATTTCAACGGTGTTTCAGGCAACAAGATTTATGACAATACAGCGAATGCGTATTTCTATAAACTGCGCTTGTCGAAGAGTGTGAACACGACCCCTGAGGCTGTTGGGTCTCCAAAAGAGTCTATCAATAACTCGGCGCCCATCAGTTCAAGGTACCTCAAAGACGGAGCATATTTGCGTTTGAACAATATGGCCCTTGGGTACAATTTTGATACCCGCGGTGGTGCAATGGGCAAATGGATTTCCGGACTTCGACTCTCCGTTACCGGTCAAAATCTTTTTGTAATCACCAAGTACAATGGATACGATCCTGAAGTAAACACCGACAGAACCATCAATGGTGTCTCTTCGTATGGTATTGACGGACTTAGCTATCCCAAGGCCAGATCAATCATTTTCGGATTAAACTTAACTTTCTAAAATAAGAAACATGAAAAATAGAATATTAACCCTGCTCTTTGTTTTGGGCTTGTTATCCCTGACAGAAAGTTGTACCAAGCTAAAGGAGACCGTTCTTGATGAGTCATCCGTAACTGGTCTCACAGAAAAACAGATTGCAGACGGAACCATTGCGCCGGTCTATGCACAACTGCCCAACATCTT
>JBJOOI010000386.1:0-2639 GCA_046051375.1 Bacteroidota bacterium
CTTTCCGGAGGTGAACAGCAACGGGTAGCTGTTGCAAGGGCCCTGATCAACGATCCTGGGATTGTTTTTGCGGATGAGCCAACGGGTAATCTCGATTCTGCCAATGCGACTTCTTTGCACCAGCTTTTTCAACAATTAAGGGATGAACTTAACCAGACCTTTGTGATCGTAACTCATAACGAGGAGTTGGCAGCCATGAGCAACAGGACAGTACACCTTAGGGATGGAAGATGGGGTAACTGATGGTTAAACCCTTGGTTTCCAGGGAATTTCTTCGGCATTAAGCTGGAGTGCAATGTATCTCCCCAACATAAAAAGATAATCACTGAGCCTGTTGATGTACTGAACAATCAAATTGTCGTGGGGCTCACCAGAGACCAACAATGCTACTGCGAGCCTTTCAGTTCTTCTGCAAACACAACGGGCAATATGGATATGGGATACAGTGGGGTGGCCTCCCGGCAAAATAAAAAACTGTAATGGCGGCAGGGTGGCATCCATCCTGTCCATTTCATTTTCCAACAAGAGCACATCTTCAACGGTCAGGTCAGGAATTTTCATTTTGGTTTCCTTTTCCGGATCGCAGGCCAAGGCAGAACCGATGGTGAAAAGCCTGTCTTGAAGCTCTTTCAGTATGTTTTTGGTGTGTTCATCTGTGATAAGATCCCTGCAGAGGCCGATATGGGAATTGAGCTCGTCTACTGTTCCATAAGCCTCAATCCTGTCATGGGCTTTCGATACCTTGGTTCCTCCAATCAGTGAAGTTGTTCCCTTGTCCCCCGTTTTTGTATAAATCTTGAATGCCATCTTCACAATTGGTTTCAAGGATAATGTGGCAAAGCGGCTTTTGTTCACCGCAGGGATGTTTTTTTTTACACAACGCTGGCGGCGTCTTTTCTTTTGTCGCTTTCCAGTACGCCATCCCTGAGCCTGATCACCCTTTTGGCATAGTTGGAAATATCTTCCTCATGTGTTACCAGTACCACAGTATTGCCCTCGTCATGGATTTGGCTGAAAATATTCATGATTTCATACGACGTTTTTGTATCCAGGTTACCCGTGGGTTCATCGGCAAGAATAATGGAAGGGTTGTTGACCAAGGCCCTTGCAATGGCTACCCTTTGGCATTGCCCACCGGAAAGTTCATTGGGTTTGTGGTGACTCCTTTCCAAAAGGTCCACTTTTCTCAATACCTCATGGGCCATTTCCAGCCTGGTCTTTTTGTTGATGCCAGCATAAACCAGGGGAAGGGCTACATTCTCCAGTGCACTCAACCGGGGAAGAAGGTTGAACTGTTGAAATACGAATCCAATTTCCTTGTTTCGGATATCAGCCAGGTTGTTGTCCAGCATGGTACTTACGTCATGGCCATTCAGAATATACTTTCCGGATGTTGGAGAGTCCAGGCAGCCAAGGATATTCATCAGGGTGCTTTTACCGGAGCCGGAGGGCCCCATCAATGCCACGTACTCGTTGCGCAGGATGTCCAGGGAAATGCCTTTCAGCACCTGAAGCTCCTGCTTTCCCATGATATAACTTTTCTTGATTTCTTCGAGGTGGATGACTGAATCAGACATGGTATTATTTTTTAATCACTTTGGGTACGGTGAAAAAAGGACCTTCAGTGGTGGGAGCATTTTTGAGTGCGGTGGCATTGTCTATGGAACCTCTGACCTCATCTTCACGAAGCCTGTTGCCACCTGTTCCAATATGGGTGAGTGGTTGAACACCCGTGGTATCGATTTCATTGAGTTTTTCAACAAAACCAATCATACGGGCAAGGTCTTCCTGAATTTCTGCCAATTCCTGGTCATTGAATTCCAGCTTGGAGAGTTCGGCAAGTTTTTGGGTGGTTTCCCTGTTGAGTTCCATTTGCGCAATTTCAATGCAAATTTAATCCATTTCACTGCATTGCATGGATTTTATTGATGAATGGAATGTCAGGCCTTGGGGCTTCATCCCCTCCTTTACATTTATTATCTTTGCCGGATGAAAAATGGTAATGCGATCGTTATGAGCGGGATCAGGCCAACAGGCTTCCTGCACCTGGGTAACTATTTTGGTGCCATGCGCAACTATGTGAAATTACAGGAGGAATATACCTGCTATTTTATGGTGGCAGACCTGCATGCACTTACAACACATCCTGACACCAAAGAACTCAAGGAAAATGTACACCGTGTGCTGGCTGAGAACATCGCCTGCGGCATCGATCCAGAAAAAGCGGCCTTGTATTGCCAAAGCCATGTGCGCGAAACCTCCGAACTCTATCTTTATCTCAACATGCTGGCCTATTTGGGTGAACTTGAAAAGACAACCACCTTCAAAGACAAGGCAAGGTTACAGCCCGACAACATCAATGCAGGGTTGCTTACCTATCCTGTGCTGCAGGCTGCTGATATCATACTTCACCGCGCCACCTGGGTACCCGTTGGCAAAGACCAGGAACAACATCTGGAGATGGCAAGGAATTTTGTGAAGCGCTTCAACCACCGCTATGGGGAAGTATTTCCTGAACCATTGGCCTATAATTTTGGCGAAGACCTGGTAAAAGTGCCGAGCCTTGACGGAACTGGTAAGATGAGCAAAAGCGAAAATCAGTTGGCCACCCTTTACCTTGCCGATGCGGATGATGTGAT
>JBJOOI010000387.1:0-2625 GCA_046051375.1 Bacteroidota bacterium
GCACCCCATCCATCCATATCAACCACCAGTTGAACTTCGGGTTGGATGCGAATAGATTTGTAGTCTTTGATCATCCCCTGTGTAAAACGGTGAATGACCAGCACCTTGGGAGGAAGGTCATTTTTCAATACAAGATCAGCAAGGTACTGGCTGGCAAAATTGATATCTGCAGCATCAAAACTTCCGATGACTGATCCGGGTTTTTGACCGCCTTTCATAGAAAACTCAGGATCGATGCCAAGATGTACTCGCGGATGTTTCAAATATTTTTCCAAAACGGGGATTTCTTCCCGCAGGTTGCTAAGTCCCACCTGAATATCCAAAAAAACGATTGCATTGATTTCTTCTGCCATGGCCATTACCTTGTCAATCTGGGCATTGGGCATCCGAAGCCTGTATTTACCTGAAACCCCGGGATCGTTTTGAGCCGTGGCAACGATATAGTGCAGGGCTGGAACCACGGGTGTTGTTGGATCTGCTTTTTCCCAGGCTGCAACCTCTCCTTTCAACTTCGCAAACATCTGAGGTTTGGGAAGCTCTCCAAGAATACCCATGCGTGTGGAATATAAATTGCCGTAATAAGCAATGATGCGGCTCATCGGGAGAATGGCACCAGGCTTTGGATAATGCTCCTTGAATCTCCACCTTGCTGAACTGTCGCCATTGGCCATGGCAATCATTTTCTTTTTGAAAGCGACAGAATCAAGCACTGGCTTGGGATCAGGCTTCACGACCTTGGTTTCTGTCTTCTTCACCATTGTCTGGGCAGATGGATCTGACTGGGCATTTCCACAGCCGGAAATCAGGATGAAAAGGCTGAAGCTGAACAATATTTGACAAGGTCGAGATGCTTTCATGGGACATTATTGTGGTATAAAATTAGCAAAGAATATGCAACAGGCTTCTTAATAATTGTGATAGCTGCGAATTAGCCTACCTTTGCAACAACAACAAATAAGCGCAGATTGGACTTTTCTTCTTTTAATTTTCACGAATCCCTTGCAGAGAGCATTGAATCCAGCGGCTACAAAAAAGCCACCCTTATACAGGAAAAAGCCATCCCGGTCATCATGGATGGAAAAGACATCATCGCTTCTGCACAAACAGGCACAGGCAAAACGGCAGCATTTCTCTTGCCCATTTTGCACAAGCTTATGTCTGAAGAGCATACCGATAGTGAGGTTCACGCACTCATCATGGTTCCAACAAGGGAATTGGCTATCCAGATCAGTAGCCACCTTGATGGCTTAACCTATTTTTCCTCGATCAGTTCCATTGCCATCTATGGTGGTGGAGACGGAGGAAGTTTTGTAAGGGAAAAACAGGCACTTTCAACAGGTGTTGACATTGTGGTTGCCACACCAGGAAAGCTTATCTCCCACCTCAACATGGGCTATGTAAAAATGAAGGAGCTTAAATACCTGATCCTTGACGAAGCCGACCGCATGCTGGACATGGGTTTTCATGATGATATCATGAAAATCATCTCATTTTTACCTGTCAAAAGACAGACCCTGATGTTTTCTGCCACCATGCCACCAAGGATCCTGCAATTGGCAAAATCCATCCTGCATGAGCCGGTGGAAGTAAGTGTCGCCTTGTCCAAACCTCCTGAAAGCATCAAGCAGCAGGCCTATATCGTGTATGACACACAGAAGATTCCCATCATTCAACACATCCTTGCTGAAAAAGAATATACATCTGTTTTGATCTTCTGCTCTAAAAAACAGACCGTTAAACAATTGGCTGCTCAGTTGCAGCGGATGAAATACAATGCCAAAGACATCCAATCTGATCTGGACCAAAGCCAACGAGAAGATGTATTGCTGGAGTTTTCCTCAAAAAGACTTCCCATCCTTATTGCCACTGATATCCTGAGCCGTGGCATCCATATTGACAACATTGAATTGGTCATCAATTACGATGTGCCCTCTGATGGTGAAGATTATGTGCACCGCATAGGAAGAACGGCCAGAGCAGAAACAAAGGGCGCTGCCATCACTTTTGTAAACAACGATGACCAACATAAATTTCAACGCATTGAAAAGCTGATTGGAAAAATCGTGGAGAAGGTTGAACTGCCAGCAGCGCTGGGCAAAGGCCCTTCCTACGAGGTTTCATCCACCCGAAAAAGGGGTCCCAAAAAAGACATGCCAAAGCCCAATGGACAAAAACCAAGGGTTCAGGCACCTCCAGCAGCTCCGAGGCCAGCAGGTGGTCTTAAAATTGAAAAAAGGGTTCAATAAACCATTGAACCCTTTTTCAGATTGAATTTTATCCTCAAATGACTTGCTGGGCTTTTTCATTCCTGAAAACAACAACCCCATCAAATACATCCACAAAGACAGGCTTTGATTTGTCTATGTCGCCAGCCAGGATCCTTTTGGACAATTGGTTCACAATTTCCTTTTGAATCAAACGCTTCAGCGGTCTTGCACCAAATTGCGGATCGTAACCGTTTTCTGCCAGGAAATCAAGCGCATAAGGAGTGAAATGAAGTTCAATCCCTGCATCCTTCACCAAATGCTGGAGTCCTTTCAGCTGTATTTCAATGATCTTCCTTACTTCTTTCCTGCTCAATGGCTGGAACATGATGATCTCATCCACCCTGTTCAAAAATTCAGG
>JBJOOI010000388.1:0-2609 GCA_046051375.1 Bacteroidota bacterium
ACATAGGTCTGATTTGGGACAATCTCATCCAACCCAGTAAACACACCTCCCGGTCTGAAGACAAGCTCCAACGAAACTGGCACATGGTCGGTACCGGAGATGTCAATATCCACTTCAAGTCCATTGTTTGTTTCCTTGATGGTGATGACTGTATTGAGGCGTTGAATTTCAGATTGGGTTCTGTTTGACTTGGGCATTTTCGACCAATCTCCATCACCGGGAATTTTATCTGCCGGATAAGGCTGATAATAAACTCCTTCAATAGCGCTGCTGAGCACCCATGCATCACCTTTTTGTACAATTTCAGTTGACTGAAACTGTCCCTTTCCAAAAAATGATGATGCCACACGCATGGCTTGAAGCATCACTTTTTCCTTGTGGAAAGTAAGCCATCCAGCATTGTTGGAAAGGATGGTCGCATCCCACTCATTTCTGCGGATACGCACTACCCCAGAATATGGAAAGGCTTTTGCATAGCTTATGGGCAAGGCCTTGCTTGCAGGAAGTTCCTGCCACAGCAATGGGGCATGCAGTATATCGATGAGCTTGCCGTTGGCCACATTGGGATTTTTCTTTTCGATAATCCTGCACAGCTCTGCCATTTGTCCATCATTGTCCAAAATGGCCAGGTAACGGCAGGCAAAATAATAGCCATCCATGCTGCCAATCGTTCCCTTGTCTTGTCGGTTAGAAGCTTCTGTAACCACCTCTCCATTGGGATGCAGGTAGTAATGCATCATCTGAAGATTTTTCCTAACAGGCTCCAAGAACGCTGGGTTCTTGAGTCCGATTGACATGGTAACCAAAGAATGATCTACGGTGCCAGAATATCCACCAGTGCTTTTTTCGGTGTACTGCCCGTCTGGGTCCAGGTCAATTTTCTCTGCCAACCATTGGTTGATTCTTTTGGTGTAACGCTCATCTGGCCAAAGTTGATAGAGTTGTGTCAACGCTGCACAAACCACCCATCGGTGATTGGGGGTATGCAGGCCACCAACAATGAAACATTCACCGGCATTTTTAAGCAACAATTCCAGTGAAGCCAATGCCTTTTCAGCTCCTTTTATCGATGCATCCCTAAAGCTTTTATAAGCAGGTGCCAGTACCCTGACCATGAAGCCTGTATCAGGGGTAGAATGGAAGTTGGTATCCACCAGGTCGATGGTGCCATCCTCGTGTTGCAAGGCATGCATACAAAGGAGCACATCTTCAATCTCCTTGAGGAGCTTGGGAGAACGGTAATGGATGGATTCTGGGGAGGAAATGGCCACACATGCATTGATCAAAAACCCATTGTTTTGACTTGCTGTAACGAGGTTGGAGTAATCCACATAGGCCCCAAAATATGGATGGGAACTATCCGTAATTTTAAAAGGAGCATATCCCTTCAATGCTTCATCATTGTCCTTGATGGCTTTTACAAGCCAGTCCGGTTTTGCCATATTTCCATCAACATTCATTTTGGTGAAGGATGCCAATCCCATGAATGGAATGGAAGCGAGCGCGGTGGTGCTGAGGGCCACAAAATTTCTTCTTTGCATGTTATTTTCTTTTACCAGTGAGTTGTTCATAGGCCAGTCCGAACATGATGAATGATCCATAGCCAAAACCGGTGCCTTCTCCGATTTTTCTACCGAGGTAGTATGTTTGGTCGCCAACACAGGTGCCGCCCGAAACCCTTGTGGGTACAAGGCTGTTCGCATCATGCCGCATACTCATTTTCTGCAAACCTGCATAGGATGCTTCCACCATGGGCAGGTATTTTTTCTTGTCCAATATTTTGAGTTGTATTCCTTTGGTGATGGCATAGGAAAACATGGCGGTACATGAACTTTCTAGAAAATTCCCTTGCAGCGTTGGAAGGGTGACCAACTGGTACCAATGTCCAGTTGACTTGTCTTGATACGGTGCCACTGCATTCACAAAATGCACCAACCCTTTTTCAAGGGGTTTCCAGAATTTAGATTTTCTTCCAACAGTTTCGAGTGCATCGGCCAGTGCCATTCCCACCCATCCGTTTCCGCGGGCCCATATCTGGTCATTCCTGTGGGTGATTTTATCTGGCCAATTCTTAATGCTGCAACCATCGTCATAAAAAACGCTGTCGGCATCCCAACCATGCACCCAAAGACCAGTTTTTTGATCGGTCAGTTCCTTGTTGTGGGCATTGAATTGTTCAAGAAAATCAGCAATGTATTTTTCATCCCCAGTAAGTTTATACATTTCCAGCAGAAACATGCTGAGCATGTAAACGGTATCATCCCAGAGTTCAACGGTTTCAGCCCGGTGCGATACACCTCCGTTAGAAGCACGGGGAATGTTGAGGTATTCTGCATAGATACCATTGGCCTTGTTAAGATAATTTTTATCTCCTGTGATGCCCGCCAGGAAAACAATACCATGAGCAGAAGCAACGGCATTGGGATGCTTACCATTGGCAACTTTTTCAGAAACAGCCATAGCAGTTTTGATATAGTCAAAATAGGGTGCACGTTTGTCGGCGTCACTGGAATGGTACAACTGTTTCAAAGAATTCAAGAATGTAGCCTGGCCCCAATCCCATTTGTATTTTTCGGCAGGCATGTAAACCTGTCTGCCATGCAAGGCCA
>JBJOOI010000389.1:0-2609 GCA_046051375.1 Bacteroidota bacterium
TCTCATGCCTGCATCAATCCTGTTTTGTATATTTTGTCCGGTGGAAGGGTCTCTGGTAACGCCTATGCGTCTTGAGAAAAATGGTCTAATACCATCTACTCCAAAATTTGCAAACAGGTCTCCATTTTCAAGGAAGAACTGTCTTTTTTCGGGGAAGAGGATTTCAAACCGATCAAGATTGGTAACCTGGTTGTCAACTTCAACCTGTGAGAAATCAGGGTTGAAGGTCAGGTCAAGATTCAATGATGAGCCAAGCCCAATTTTGGCATCACCCCCATAATTCAACCTGGATCGGGTATTGAATTTATCGCTCCCGGCGCTTGAGGGATTCCTGGAAACGCCTGGCGATAAATAGGGAATCAAAGAAATGTTCTGCCCTTTTTTGGTGATGGGTGTTTCAAATTCCAAAGGTTTTGAAAAGGCCAAAGAAATCATCGCAAATTGGTTGGGAATCCTTGCCCATCCTGCACGTTCTGCGTTGTGGCTGTCAATTCGGTAAAAATTCACCAGCCATTTTTTTGCACCATTCCTGAAACGGAGTGTGTTCAAGGGAATGGCCATTTCTACTGTCCAATAATCATCAAAAATTTTAGCTTCACTGAACCATTTGTTGTCCCAGGATAAACTGAGGTCTTCACTGATCACGCCGCCATTGACGACCAAACCTTCTCTTTGTACTCCATAGGGATTGACGCCAAATGAAAATGAATTCATCCGGTCCATGAATGGATCGATACTGATGACAATGGCATCATTGGCTTCACCCCTGAAATCACGCTTGAGTGATGGGGTTACATAAGACTGTTTGCTGACAGAATTGTAAAGCTTGGCTGCTACGTACAAAAATTTTTCATCATAGGAAACCATCACCTGCGTCTTGGCAGAAGCCATCATGCTGTCGACTGGAAAATTCTGGATAAAGTTGGTTGCTTTTTGTGCTTTCTCCCAGGTGTCTTCAGTAAGCAGGCCATCAATTTTGATCGATTCAACAGACTTTCTGGCAAAATAACCCGTGTCAAGCAATGGTTGCATGGAACTAAGAGACTGTCCTTGCAGACAGCATGTTGTTGCAACAAAATAGAAAATTGTCAGCAGTAGTGGTCTCATGAAGGGTTCAAAGGTAAGGATAGCAATTGTTCGATTTAATTTGTCTGATATATAAGTAGGAAAACGTTTTCGGTGATGTTTTTCTTTACCGCTAAAATTGCGCTAACTTCCATTGAAACAAGCCATCAACATCATGCATTCAGTTGCAAAGCATTTTTTATTATTGATCAACATCTGTTTAGTCTCCAACCAACTTTTTGCGCAAGTGCTCACTCCTTCATTGACCATTGAATCAGCGGCTGCAAAAGTGTTGATTCCCTTTATCCAAAAAGAGGCAAGATGGGCAATCGAACAGCAGCCTGTCACCATCACAGCTGCCTCATCAAGCAGAAGCAGTGGTGGCAAACACGACTTTTTTTCCGAGGGTGATTATTGGTGGCCCAACCCTAAAAGTGCCGACAGTCCTTATATACAGCGGGATGGCATGACCAATCCAGACAATTTCATCGACCACCGAAAGGCCATGATCCGGTTCAGCCGCATCATGGGCTCACTTGCATCAGCTTATCTTACAAGCAAAAAAGAACTATATGCCGAACAGGCGTTCAGGCATGCAAGGGCCTGGTTCATTGACACAGCAACATTGATGAATCCTCATCTGCTTTATGCACAGGCCATCAAGGGAAGGTATACGGGTAGGGGCATCGGTATCATTGACATGATCCAGATGATGGAAGTGTCACAAGCCCTCATCGTTCTAGAAAAAAGTAAGTCAGCCAAGCCTGCAGAGTATGTTCAGTTTCGTGCATGGTTTGACAAATACCTCAACTGGGTCACGCACCATAAATATGGGATCGATGAGATGAACGCACTCAACAACCATGGCACCTGCTGGACCATGCAGGTGGCAGGATTTGCAAGGTTCACCAAAAATGATTCCTTGTTGAATCTTTGCAGACAACGCTATACAACATTGCACTTGCCAGGTCAGATGGCCGCGGATGGCAGCTTTCCTAAGGAGTTGGCCAGAACAAAGCCTTATGGATATTCCCTGTTCAATCTTGATGCGATGGTCATGCTTTGTCAATTGTTGTCCGATAAACAAAACAACTTGTGGTCATTTGCATTGGAAGACAAAAGGTCTATCCGTCAAGGCATTGCGTTCATGCATCCTTTTGTAAGTGATAAGCGCAGATGGACATTTAAGCAGGATGTCATGTATTGGGAGAATTGGCCGGTAGCACAACCCTTTCTGATTTTTGGTGCCATTGCACTCAATGATCAAGCTTTGTTCAGTACCTGGAAATCCCTTGACCATGCTCCCACTGAAGATGAAGTGATCAGGAACCTCCCCATACGCAATCCCTTGATATGGTTTGAAACAAGCAATTTTTGATTGCTTGAAGACTCTGTGACAAAAGTCATGTTTGGTCTTGATTTTGATTGATAATTTTGAGTCAAATATTGTCCACATGATGAAACTAAAGGCGATTCTTCAATCCAATTTCTTGTATCTCATTGGCGCCTTCATCGGGGCCATTTCAGGTTTCCTTTATTGGAAA
>JBJOOI010000390.1:0-2605 GCA_046051375.1 Bacteroidota bacterium
GGAACACGCAGGCATCTTGAAGAAGATCAAGCCACTTCAACCATTGGTTTCAGGTGTGCGATGGACCGTTTCGGAAGCCAGGAAGGAAATGGTTTCAAAAACGGAAATCAGTTCAGCAACCGCAGGCAGAACACAAGAAAAAAATAAACAACAGAATATTATCGAAAAGCCCTCCAAGTGAGGGCTTTTTCATTGCTGCAGGTCTCCAATCTGGTGTATCTTTGCACCATGCAGATGGATCGCTTATATGCCCTTTACAAGCAGTATCCCAAGGTTCAGACGGATACCCGTGCACTTGCCCCCAATGAATTGTTTTTTGCATTGAAAGGCCCCAGTTTTAATGGTAACCTATTTGCTCAGCAAGCCCTGGAAATGGGTGCTGCAGGGGTTGTTATTGATGAGCCCATTGGCATCGAAGCTGACAATGTTTTTCTGGTAGACAATGTACTGGAAACCCTTCAGGCCCTGGCCTTGCACCACCGCAGGCAACTCAAGATTCCTTTCATCGCCATCACAGGAAGCAATGGGAAAACAACGACCAAAGAATTGCTTCATGCCGTCTTGTCAAGCACATATAAAACCTATACCACCAAGGGCAACCTCAACAACCATATCGGTGTTCCTTTGACCATCCTATCCATCAAAGATGATGCGGCCATGGCCATCATCGAAATGGGTGCGAACCATCAAAAAGAAATAGAAAGCTATTGTAAGATTGCAATGCCTACTCACGGCATCATCAACAACTGCGGAAAGGCTCACATGGAAGGATTTGGTGGGGTTGAAGGCATCAGAAAAGGAAAAGGGGAACTCTTTGATTTCCTGTCGCTGAACAATGGTACTGCATTTATCAATGCAGGATTGGACTACCTCATCGATATGTCATCCGCCATAAAAAACAAGATTTTCTATGGCGGGAAAGGAAATTCCTTCGAGGCAGCGGTTTTCCAAAGTGAGCCATTGTTGGCACTTGAAATCAGGAGTGAAAAATGGGGAACACAGCAAATTTTTACCCAATTGGTGGGTGCATACAACAAGCCCAACATTGAAGCCGCCATTTGCGTGGGCGATTATTTTGGTATCGCTTTTGAATCCATCAAACGTGCAATAGAGGCCTATACTCCTGACAATGCAAGGTCACAACTGATCAAAAAAGGCAACAATACCATCATCCTGGATGCCTACAATGCCAACCCCAGTAGCATGCAGGCCGCCATTGAAAACTTCAGCCTTCAACAGTCAGATAACAAATTCATGTTCCTTGGCGGTATGATGGAACTGGGAGAGGAATCAATCGCGGAACACCAATCCCTTGTGGAGATGATCAATAGAACTGGCATCAAGAATGTAGTCCTTGTTGGCGGGGATTTTGCCCATGTTGATCACCACTCTACCTTTTTCACCGATGCTGCCCAAGCCACTGAGTGGATAAAGCAAAACCCTCCATCCAATGCGCTGATTTTGATCAAAGGGTCAAGGGGAATTAAAATGGAAAAATTGCTGGACGCTCTTTGATGGCGGACTAAAGTCACATAATGGGCAGCAATGAAAATATAGTTTTGAAAAAATACTAGCCATGAGCAATTTTAAAACATCCTATCTGTACAGTGTATTGAACAACAAATGCCCCCGGTGCAGAAAAGGCAATATCTATACTTCCTCCAATGCCTATAAGCTTAGGCAGATGACGACAATGAACGAGACCTGTCCTGTTTGCGGGCAACCCACTGAAATTGAAGTAGGATTTTTTTACGGAACTGCATATGTAAGCTATGCCCTGACTGTAGCTTTCAGTGTGTCTACCTTTGTGGCCTGGTGGGTCTTGATTGGCATGTCATTGGACGACAACCGATTTTTCTGGTGGATGGGCACCAATGCTGTGATGATGATCCTGATGCAGCCGCTTTTCATGCGCTTGTCCCGTTCGATATGGCTTTCATGGTTTGTTGCGTATGATCCAACCAAAGTGGAAGACGCTGAGAAATCAGGCAAATGATTTAACTTGTAGAACTTAAAACAATCAACAGAATCATGAAACAATTCATTTCAATGCTGTTTTTGCTGATCACAGCCAACGGCTTTGCCCAAAAAGGGTTCACCATTTCAGGAGATGTCAGCAAAGTAAAGGACCCTATTGCAAAAGTTTATCTCAACTATTATGCTGATGGTAAATCCACCATGGACAGTGCAGAAGTAATCGATGGCAAGTTCAGTTTTACAGGTACATTGACTGATCCGGTCATGGGCAGCCTGAGGGCAAAATACCAGGAGGTACCTGGTGCTAAAACCATAAAGGCCATCTCCTACAACAGGGACATCAAGCAGGTTTTCCTTGAAAATTCCAAGATCAAGGTTTCAAGTGTAGACTCGTTTGCCAATGCAACCATCAAAGGGTCAAAGTCCCATACAGCCTATGTTTCATGGACTGACTTGACCAAAGAGGAAACAGCACAATCTGCGGCGCTCAACAAAGAATACAGTGAGTATTACAAAAAGAAAGACCAGGCCGGCATGGACAGGATTGATGCTGCCTTCGATAAATTAACGGAACAGAAAAATATCAAAAACAAGCAATACCTCAAAGACAATGCATCTTCGCCTATTG
>JBJOOI010000391.1:0-4911 GCA_046051375.1 Bacteroidota bacterium
GGAGCAACCCTCTATACCCAGCACTGCATGGGCTGTCATGGCCCTGAAAGGCTTGGTGGTGGTGATTATCCTTCCATCATTGGTGTTGAGAAAAAATATACAGCAGCTTCATTTATTCAGTTGATCACTACGGGGAGAAGAATGATGCCCGGCAACAACAGCCTGAGCAGCGAAGAAAAAAATGCCATTGCTGCATTTGTCCTGAACCTAAAAGAGGAACAGCAAAAACCTTTCGCTGGAGCAGCAGCAAAAAATGATGTGGCGCCAAAACAAGGTTATGGGTCCACGGGTTACAACAAATTTTTAACGCCTGAAGGATTTCCCGCGATTCAACCACCCTGGGGATCACTCACAGCCATCAACATGAATACGGGCCTGCACGAATGGAAAATACCGTTGGGAGAATTTGAGTCATTGAAAGCGAAAGGCATTCCTGCAACAGGCCGCGAAAACTATGGCGGTCCAGTAGTTACCGCCGGTGGGCTTATTTTTATTGGTGCATCTGCCGACGGAAAATTCAGGGCCATCAACAAACGAACAGGTAAAATCCTGCTTGAACTGGACCTCCCTGCTCCCGGTGTAGCCACTCCATCCGTCTATGCTGTCAATGGAAAACAGTTTATCGTCATTGCCTGCGGCGGCTCAAAATGGGAAGGCAAATCCAGCGATGCCTATGTGGCGTTTGCGTTGAAGGATCAATAAAAACCAGGCCTTTTGATCTTACATTAAGTCTATTCCGGCTTACCTCTCACCCTAAGATTGCCGAATATGCGGAGATTAAATTGTCTATTCACCGCAAATTTGCGGAGATTATTTACCCTATTCACCGCATTTTTGCGGAGATTAAGCCGTATATTCACTGCTGAAATGCGTTAAACCTTGGCAAAATACATCTACCAATACGAGAACTGGACCGATTTTACCTGGAATGAAACAGATATCAATATCCTTTTCGGTGAGGTACGCAACCTGCAGGGGAAAATATCAGGTCGGATGAATGCGCTTGGATTTTCATCAAAAGAGGAGGCAGCACTCAATACGCTCACACTTGATGTTGTCAAATCATCAGAAATTGAAGGAGAACAGCTCAATTATGATCAGGTCCGTTCATCTATTGCCCGCCGTTTGGGTATTGAAAGCGCAGGGCTGATATATGCCAGTAGGCACATTGAAGGTGTTGTTGACATGACGCTCGACGCCACTCAAAACTATATGCATCAGCTAACAAATGAACGTTTATTTGGCTGGCATGCTGCACTTTTCCCTACAGGATACAGCGGGCTCTATCAAATAGAAGTGGGTCGCTACCGCAATGGCGAAATGCAGGTTGTTTCTGGAGCCATGGGAAAAGAAAAGATTCATTATGAGGCAGTAAGCGCCCAGGATTTGCAAACAGAAATGAACAAATTTCTTGAATGGATCAATAACAACAATTCATTGGACCCAGTGTTAAAAGCAGCTATTGCCCATTTTTGGTTCATCATCATTCATCCTTTTGATGACGGGAATGGCAGGATTGCAAGGGCAATTTCAGACATGTTACTTGCCCGCGCTGAGAAAAGCACTGACAGATTTTATAGCATGTCCAGCCAAATTCTCATCGAAAGAAAACAATATTATGAAGTATTGCAAAAAGTTCAACACAGCAATGGTGACATCACCGATTGGCTGGTTTGGTTTTTGAATTGTTTGCAAAAATCGCTTTTGGAAACAAGTGTAACCATAGAAAAGATATTGTTAAAAGCTGCCTTCTGGAATACTCACGAATCGACGGATTTCAACCAGCGTCAACGCCTCATGTTGAATAAACTTCTGGATGGATTCGAGGGCAAACTGAAAACTTCAAAATGGGCTAAAATTACCAAATGCTCACCAGATACGGCTTTGAGAGACATCAGGGAGTTAATTGAAAAAGGAATTCTACAACAGGAAAAAGAAGGTGGCAGAAGCACCAACTACGAACTGATACAAGCTCAACAGCAAGCTAACCGTCTAACTATAACATTTCCCTAAACCTTTTTCCGCAAGCAAATTGGTAACTTGAATCTTGCAAAATGGCAACCGATTCAAAACACCAAAACGAATTACATGCGTATTTTTTTGATGGCCTCGCTGTTTATTTATTTCTTTAGGGCCGAAGCCCAATCCATCCCTGCCAATACAGGCAGCAAGTTCAAGGCTTCAGATGCCAAAACATTTCTGGATCACCACAACAAAGTCCGCACGCAAGTGGGCGTGGGCAAACTGACCTGGAGTAGCTCGCTTTCTAATTACGCGCAGTCCTGGGCCAATGAACTGGCAGACAAAAAATGCAAGATGAAGCACAGCGAATGCAAGGATGAAACCGGGAGAGTCCTGGGTGAAAACATTTTCTGGGGAAGCTCATCAGAATTTTATGGAACCCTTGATGCCTCAAAAGCCTGGTATGAGGAAAAAGCAGATTATAATGGCGAGCGGATTGGAGAGACAGGAGGGAAAAAAGTTGGGCATTATACACAAATGGTTTGGCGCGAAACCCGTGAGGTGGGAGCAGGCGTAGCCTATTGTCCCAGTGGCGCCATCATTGTGGTGGCCAGCTACCATCCCGCAGGAAATATGAAAAGCTGTCTTTATTGAGTGATTATATTAAAGTAGGCTCCAACTGTCTTTGATTCAACCATGTAATCTTACCACGAATAAGTTAATTTACATGGTTATTCTGAAAAAGATTCTGCCCAAATCTTGCAGAAGTTCAAGTTCATTACCTCAAATTTTTATTGTGAAATAAAATTTCACCCATTTGATTGATATTGCACGAATACAAGTAAAAACCGATGAAAATACTGATCACAGCAGACTGGCACCTTGGGAAGAAACTGCACATGGAGGACTTCAGCCAGGACATGGCCTTGTTCCTTGACTGGTTGCTCAGGTACATTGGGGAAAATGAAATTGATCAGCTTTTGGTGGCCGGAGACATCTTTGACCAGAGCAATCCTTCCAACGAGGCCACAAAACAATACTATGATTTTCTTGTGCAACTGCCTGCCAAGGGTTGTAAGGCGATTGTCACCTCCGGCAACCACGATTCCCCCTCATACCTTGATACGCCCTCATCCCTTTTGCATTCGCTTGGAACAACGGTGGTGGGACGGTTTCCCGGAATGGATCAGATTGAAAAAATATTGATCCCTGTTGCCAACCGGTCAGGAAAGACCGAAGCCATTGTTGCCGCGATCCCCTTCCTCCAGGATCGTTTCATTCGCCAGGTAGGCGAAAGCGAGGGCATAAAGGAAATCGACATCAAAATCCGGGAGGGCATGCGCAAGGTTTTCAAGGGCATCGGTGATGAAATGAAAAAACGCTTCCCCAACCAATTGCATATTGGGATGGCGCACCTCCACGCCCAGGGCACAAAAGCCAGCGAAGCGGAAAGGGAGATCCAGATCGGCAACGAATTAGGCATTCCGTCTGATGCACTGGACCAGTTCAATTACCTGGGATTGGGGCATATCCATACCGGACAGCCCGTGCTCGAAGGGAAGATCCATTATGCCAGCAGCCCGATTTCACTGGGCTTTTCTGAAAACGTTTACAAGCACAAGATCATCCAACTGGATATAGAAGGAAAAAGTTTCAAACAGCGCTTCATCCCCGTACCAAGGTTCAGGTCGCTTTACCAGGTCAAAGGAACGATGCAGGAAGTTGAGGAGAAACTGGCCTTGTTAAAATGCAAATACGAGCTGCCGGCCCTGCTGGACCTTTCGATCGATGAACCAATTTTTGATCCAAAGCTCATGCCAAGGATTGAAGCATTGAAAAATGAAATGGTGGGTCGAAACCTGAAAGTCGTCAGCCAGCGGGTGATTTTTCGTGACAAATCCAACAGCCGAAAACTCGGAACCTTGGCGCATGACAGGGTAAATGACCTTCAACCCGCCGCTGTTTTTGAAAAGATCATTGAAGGGCGAGAAGAGAATGAGGAAAAAACTGCACTCAAAGACCTTTTCAACACCATTCTTGCTGACGCAACACAACAACAACCATGAAAATACTCAAGCTGAATTTCAGCAACATCAACTCTCTGAAGGGAGAATTCAGTATTGATTTTGAAAGCCCTGAACTGGCCAGTGCCGGCCTGTTTGCCATTACAGGACCTACTGGTGCTGGCAAGAGTTCCATCCTTGATGCCATCACTTTGGCATTGTATGGATATACGGCAAGGTTCCACGAGATTACGAAAACAACCATTGAAGATGAAAAAGGTATCATCACCAAAGGCACAACTGAATCTTATGCCGCTATCACTTTTCAAGTCAATGGCGAAACCTATCGCTCGCAATGGTCGGCCGGTTTGACCCGTTCCGGAAAGCTGAGTAAAATCCTGTTGAAAGTCAGCAAGCAGGAGGATGGTGAATTCAAAGCCATCACTGATAAATTGAAAGATTCAAGGGCCGAGATCATCAGTATTATTGGGCTTTCACAGGAGCAATTTACACAGGCCATCGTGCTAAGCCAGGGCAAGTTTGATGAATTCCTTAGGGCCCAGAAAGCCGACCGCTATAAGCTCCTGGAAATCATAACGGGCACCGTGCTCTTTCGGGAAATTGGAAGAATGGCTTTTGAGCGACACCGTGAAGTCAAGGAAAAAATCAGGCAGTTGACCGACACCATGGGGGCAATTGAGGTGTTTTCTGAAGCTGATATTACTGCAATTGAAACAAAAAAACAGGCCCTGCTGACTGAGCACAATGATGGAGAGCAATTGTTAACAGCACTCAGGAACAAAATCAATACAAAGCAAGACATTGCTTCATTGCAAAATACACTTACACTGCTGGGGGAAGAAAAAGAGGAACTTTCAAAAGAGGAAACAGCCCTTGCAGGGGCCATGGAACGCCTTCTTGATTTTGAAAAAACTGCCCCATTGAT
>JBJOOI010000392.1:0-2598 GCA_046051375.1 Bacteroidota bacterium
CGCTGCAGCAGATGGGTAACCATGCATGGATTTGCGCTGAATGTCAATACTGACCTTAACTATTTCAGCTCAATTGTTCCTTGCGGAATTCCTGACAAACAGGTTACCTCCTTACAGAAAGAGTTGGGAAGGGAAGTGGACATGACGGAGGTCAAGGCATTGATCATGAAAAACTTCGAACAGGTATTCCAGTGCACAATCATTTTCCCTCAAGAGGGATGAAAAATTTGTTTTGCTCCCTTATCTTCTCGTCTTCATACAGATCATATTTGAACCAGCCACTGTGCAGAAAGTTGGAACGATCAATCAGCAGTTGGGGCTCTTTGATATTTCTCATGTGAAACATGGGGGTGCCATCTTCCTTAAAGACCCGTAGGCTAAATTTCTTTTTATTGGCATCCGGCAGGGCGATGATGAGGTTACCTTCTCTGTTGGTAAAAATAAGCCCAGAAGGGGTAAATACATTGGCACTGATGCTGTCTTCAATTTTTCCAGATAGATCAATGCCGATACCAATTCCCCTTTTTATTTTAAGGGCTTTGTCAAGACTTGAGCCGCGCATGCCTGTTCCATTGTTGGTTTCGTCAACAAATTCATTTTGCCCTACAGTCTTTGGAATACTGCGGGAATTCAATGAAGACTCTTTAACAGGTTTTTGGGCAGCCGTAAAAAGATACCTTCCTCCTGGGTTGACATAGTAGATCCTGTAGTAGCTATTGGCCATTCCCGGCTTTTTATCTACATAGCCATTGGAAACTGATGTTGGGTCTGGCATGGATACAATTGAACGAAAACCAGTCAATGAGTCAACAGATCGCTGGATGATCAATTGTGTAAGTTCGGGATGGGGATTCAGCCATCCAATGATCACCATTCCATTTCTTTCTTTCACAGTGAAGTGAGGAAGACTGTCCTCTGCTTTTGCCGATGCCAATGAAAGCAGCACAGAAATGAAACAAATGAAAATATTTTTCCTTGTAGGTTTAAACATTGCTTACAAAGGTAATCCCCACGGATTAAAAAATGAGTTCATTGTTGCAAAGAGACCTGTTTCCCTGCAGGCCACCACTGTGAATTAACAATACTTTTGAACCTTTCTCAAATGAACCAGCTTCCAACATCTTGTAAAAAGCGTTTACAAGTTTTCCAGTGTAAACAAAATCAGTAGGAACATGGTGGGTGTTGAAAAAATCATTCATTGCCCGGAACAACAGTATGTTTTTTTTGGCATATCCACCCATGTGAAAATCAAATCTTATATCATATCGTTTGTTGTTGATCTCCTCTTCTGACAACAATACCTTGATTTCATCCGTTACGCTAAAATTATTTTTGAGCACTGAAACCAGGGTCAACTTTTGGTGAGGTTGTAATCCTGCAATCAAACCAGCCCCCATTGTTCCCGTTCCACAGGCTGCAACAACAGTGTCAAATGTTTCAACACCCGGGATTTCCATAATTTCTTTTGCACCCAACATTCCCATTCTTCCATAACCACCTTGCGGGATGATGGCATGGTCGGGATAGGTTTCTGAAAACAGGGAAGGATCAATAGCATCGAAAGATTCCCTGCTAAGGAATTCAAGTTGCATGCCGTAGGAAATGCAGTCCATCAAACCGTGGGAAAGTTTCTCAGGGGCTTCCCCTCTCACATATCCAATGGATTCCAGGTTGTTTGATTTTGCCGCATAAGCTACGGCCACGAGATGATTTGAAAAAGCGCCTCCGAACGTAATGATTCCTTTTTTTTCACTGTTCTTTGCAGCTGCCAGGTAATGGTTGAGTTTGAATATTTTGTTTCCGGACACAATGGGATGCAGCAGGTCCAGCCTCAAAATAGCAGCACTGATGTCATGTATTTGAACAAGTTCGTCATTGATTGGTTGTATGAGTTTTTGGGCTGACATGTTCCTTGCAAAGGTCGTATTTTGGTCCTTTGAAATTTCAGCCTAATTTCGCGCTATAAATTTTCTCGCATGAAACCATCTTTGTTGATTTTGGCTGCTGGTATGGCCTCCCGATACGGAGGAATGAAACAGATTGAAGCATTCGGCCCAGAAGGAGAAACCATCATGGATTATTCCATCTACGATGCCATCAGGGCAGGGTTTGGAAAAGTGGTATTTGTGATCAGGGAAGATTTTGCAGAACAGTTCAAAGCAATATTCGAACCGAAATTGAAAGGAAGAATTCAGACCGAGTATGTGTACCAACACCTTGATGCACATCTTGATGGATACCAAAGAAGGGACGATCGTGCAAAGCCCTGGGGAACTGCCCATGCCGTACTCTGTGCTGCTGATGTAATCAATGAACCTTTTCCAGTCATCAATGCAGATGATTTTTATGGTCAGGATGCATTTGTGAAAGCATACAATTTTCTAACTGGTGCCTGCAATGAAAAACATTACTCCATCATTGGGTATCATTTGAAGCAAACACTGTCCGATCATGGCACAGTCAACAGAGGGGTCTGTACCGTCAATGAAATGGGTGACCTCATTGGGGTGACAGAAAGGTTGAACATCTCAAGAAAAGAGGGGACTGTGGGTTGTGATGATGGCCTTGAGCCCGTTGAGTTGAGTGAGGATACCATTG
>JBJOOI010000393.1:0-2588 GCA_046051375.1 Bacteroidota bacterium
GGTCATTCAATGGTCTATGTGAATGGTGCACCCCACGCTGGCGATATGTACAGGTATGGTTGGATGAACATCCCCGTTTCATTGAAAAAAGGGGTGAATGAAATCTATATCAGATCCGCAGGGATGGGAAGGTTTGGTATGATCAATGCACGCCTTGAATTTCCTACCAAAGCCCTGTCAATACTGAAAACTGACCCCACCCTTCCCTTCCTTGTGAAAGGTGAATCAAAGGGAGAACTGGTTGGAGGTATCGTGGTCTTGAATACATCAACCACCAATGCGAAAAACCTGAGCATCAAAACAACCCTTGAAGGAAAAACAACTACATCCATTGTTCCATCGGTTCATGGGATGTTGAGCAGAAAAGTGCCTATCACCATACCTGTTCCTGATGCCATCAACAAAGGAACCTATGGCATGCAGCTGAGCCTTTACGATGGAAACAAATTGATTGATACAACCACCATCGCCATCACCGCAGTGAATCAGGGCGAACATGCGAGTTATACTTTTATCAGTAAAATAGACGGCTCTGTTCAGTACTATGCCGTTGCTCCACAAATCACCACAACCCAACAACCATCACTGTATTTCTCTGTGCATGGTGCTGAAGTAGAAGCGATTTCACAGGCAAGGGCCTATGCACCAAAAGCAGAAGGACCTGTGGTGGCGCCCACCAACAGAAGGCCAAGGGGTTTCAACTGGGAAGACTGGGGAAGGATGGATGCCTTGGAAGTATTGGACATTGCAAAGAAAAGATTCAACCCCAATCCCCAAAGGATTTACCTGACAGGACATTCTATGGGCGGACATGGCACATGGTACCTGGGCGCAACCTATGCAGGACAATGGGCGGCCATTGCGCCTTGTGCAGGCTATCCGACGCTTGCAGAATATGGATCCCATGATGGAAAGGTTCCCACCAATGCAGTCACAGATACCAAAAAACTGCTGATCAGGGCCAGCAATACTGGCAATGTCATCAACCTTGCCAAAAACTACAAGGCCGGTGGTGTTTACATTTTCCATGGGGATGCTGACCCGACTGTGTCGGTTGATTATGCAAGACAAATGAGAAAAGTATTGGCGGATTTTCATCCTGATTTCAGTTACAAGGAATATCCCGGCGGATCACATTGGTTTGGCAATGAAAGCGTGGACTGGCCGCCCCTTTTCCAGTATTTCAATCAGCATACCATTCCTACAAGTGATGCTGTCAATGAAATTGATTTTACCACAGCCTCTGTTGGTATTTCATCCACACACCATTGGATAAGATTACTGCAACAAAACCAACAATACCAATTCAGCAAGGTGATGTTGAAGCGGGACATGAAATTGAAATCAATCAAGGGAACTACTGCCAATTTGAAAAGACTGCAGTTTGACCTGAAAGACTTCAGTGCTGGAGATACCGTCAACATTGAGTTAGACGGCCAATCCATGAATGCAATCGCATCAAAAAATACACCATTGGTCTTGTTGAAATTTGAAGACAAGTGGATAACAAATGCGTTGGCTCCTTCATATGAAAAAGGAGAAATGAGGAACGGCGGATTCAAGGAAGCTTTCCAGCACAGGATGGTTTTTGTGTATGGAACAAAAGGAAATGCAGAAGAAAATGCATGGATGTTGAACAAGGCGAAATACGATGCTGAGACCTGGTACTATCGCGGAAACGGGGCGATTGATATCATTGCAGACAATGAATTTGATTCAGTGAAATATGCAGGAAGGGGCATCATCCTTTTTGGCAACATGTCTACCAATATGATTGCCGGATCCTTGTTGAAAGATTGCCCCATCAAGATCAACAGCGGTTTCGCTGTTGTGGGTGCAGATACCTTGAAGGGTGCTGATCTTGGCAGCTATCACCTCTGGCCCAACAAAGACAATGGTTTCAGCTCAATCGCACTCATCGGCGGCACAGGATTGAAAGGCATGCGTGCTGCGGAGGCCAACCAGTATTTTGCAGGTGGAAGCGGATTCCCAGACTTCATGATTTTCTCATTGGACATGTTGGAGAAAGGTGAAACCGCTGTGAAAGCGGCAGGCTATTACAACAACAAATGGCAGTTGGGGAAAGACATGACCATCTCGCGATAAAAAAATAAAATTTTATCCCTGCGGGCATGAAGGGTCATTTCAAGATATGCTTCAATTTCTTTTCAATGGCATTGGCTATCCTGTAAAAACCAAGATCAGTCATGTGAACGCCGTCCACAGTGGCTTCTCCATCATCCCCAATCAAACCGGTTGAAGGAAGAAAATAGATGCCCTTGTACCCTTCTTTCTTCATGGCATTGAAGGCATCCAAAAAATGTGCATTGACTTCTTGTATCTTTTTTGCTACAGCGGCATTGAACCTTGCATGCGGATAGTCAATATTGGATACCAACAAAATCGGTGTGCCTGGTTTTAATTTTTTGAGTTGCTTCAGAAATGGAAGGGTGCGCGCCGCAGCCATTTCAGGAGTCAGGTTGGGACCACAATCAATCACATAACATGCTGCATCAATGGTAGACATGATCACCGCCAGCATGGAATCCAACTGCCCATTGCCACTGAAACCAAGGTTGATGGTTTCT
>JBJOOI010000394.1:0-2565 GCA_046051375.1 Bacteroidota bacterium
GGAAAGGATAGTAGTTTGAAGGTAATGAAATACTTGGTTCAGTCTGAATACGGTTTTCTCTTTACCTTTGTAAAAATTCTTTTATGAACATTTTTGTAGCCGGACTTCCTTACGATCTTGACGATGCTGAATTGATGGAGATCTTTGAAAAGTTTGGAGAGGTAAAATCAGCAAAGGTTGCCATGGACAGGGAAACGGGTAAAAGCCGTGGATTCGCATTTGTTGACATGCCTGTAAAGGAAGAAGCCATGGATGCCATTGAAAACCTCAATGATATTTCATTGGGTAAAAAACCCCTGGTGGTAAAGGCGGCTGAAGAAAGGCCTTCTGGTGGCGGTGGCGCCAACCGCAGACCAGGCGGTGGTGGCGGATACGACCGTGGCGGATCTGGTGGTGGAGGTTATGACCGCGGTGGATCTGGTGGTGGAGGTTATGATCGCGGTGGATCTGGCGGTGGTGGATACGATCGTGGCCCGAGAAGGTATTAGTTTGCTTTTATCTGTCTGCAGTATTCCATTATATTGCAGCATGAATACAATTCAAAAATCACTGGCAATGGCATTTCTGGCCATTGCCTCTTTTTTTTATTCGGGAGCCCAGGATGTTCAGCTGATTCCTTATCCTGAAAAAGTAATGAAAGGCAAGGGTGTTTTTATTGTCAGGCCACAGACTGTGTTGGCGGTAACTGAAACATCCCCTCCATTTCTTTCGGCATTATCACCATTGAATGAAAAATTCGCAAAAGCTGCAGGTTTTCAGTTGAAGGTGGTCAAGCTGCCCCCCCAATCCAATTTTATTGCATTTGCATTTGACCCACAGCTTGACAAGCCAGGAGCATATTCCATCAATGTCCACTCAGACAAAGTATTGGTCAGTGCGAAAGATCATTCAGGTCTTTTTTACGCTGTACAATCACTGTTGCAATTGCTCCCATCTGCGATCGAAAGCGATCGATTGGTGGCCAATCAGCAGTGGTCAATGCCAGTCGTATCCATACAGGATGCACCAGCATTTGAGTACAGGGGTTTGATGATTGATGTAGCCAGGCATTTTCAGCCCATCTCATTCCTGAAAAAGCTGGTAGACTTGATGGCGATGCAAAAAATGAACAGGTTGCATTTGCACCTGGTTGATGACCAGGGCTGGAGAATTGAGATCAAGAAATATCCCAAGTTAACAGCAGTTGGAGGAAAAAGAAATGGTACCCTGGTAGACAAGTATCCTGGCAAAGGCAATGACAACAAGCCTTATGAAGGATACTACACCCAGGCTCAAATCAAAGAACTGGTGGCCTATGCTTCAAAAAAATTCATCACCATCATCCCTGAAATAGAATTGCCTGGCCATAGCAGTGCGGCCATAGCGGCCTATCCGGCCCTGAGTTGTTTTCCTGGCGAGACTACGGTGGTGAATGAAAACATGGTTGCGGCAAAGACCAAGGAGCAATTGAAAACACCAGGAACAAAAGTCGTGCAGGAAACCTGGGGAGTTTTCACAGATGTACTCAGCCCGACGGATTATACGTTTCAATTCATGAATGATGTACTGGACGAGGTCATGCAGCTCTTCCCCTCAAAATACATTCATATTGGTGGCGATGAATGTCCCAAAGATGCCTGGAAACGTTCTGTGTTTTGCCAGGAGATGATCAAAAAATACAACCTGAAAGATGAACATGGGTTGCAGAGTTATTTCATTCAGCGCATCGAAAAGCATATCAACAGCAGGGGGCGCAGCATCATTGGCTGGGATGAGATCCTGGAAGGCGGTTTGGCCCCCAATGCTGCAGTCATGAGCTGGCGTGGAACCCAGGGTGGTATTGAATCTGCCAAACAAGGGCATGATGTGGTCATGACCCCAGACAGCCATTGTTACCTTAATTTTTATCAGTCTGAAGACCCAACAGATTCTATTGCCTGGGGAGGATTTCTGCCCTTAAAACGGGTCTATGGCTATGAGCCCATTCCTGCTGAATTGAATGCCGAACAGGCAAAATACATCAAGGGCGTACAGGGAAATCTTTGGACAGAATACATCAAATCATCATCCTTAGCAGAATATATGCTGTTTCCAAGGGCTGTTGCATTGGCCGAAGTTGGCTGGTCAAAGAAAAAGCCTGGATTTGATCATTTTACAACCCGTTTGATTCCCTATCTGAAGCGCCTCGAAAAACGTGGCGTCAACTACTCAAGGCACATGTATGATATTGGTTTGAAGAGCCAGTACGATCCGGCAAGCAATACCGTGAAAGTGATCGTTGATGGGGTTTCTGATAAGAAAAACCTTTTCTATTCAGTAACCGCTGAACAAGGGGGGCTGGTGATAAATCCATACGATCAACCCATCACCATTGCTTCTGCTGCGAAACTCGAGATTGCTGCCTTTGTTGAAGGAGAAGTTGTAGACAAACGCACTGCATTTTTCAACATCAACAAGGCCACTGGAAGAAAATTAAGTCTATCCATCGATCCTGCTCCTCAATACGGAAAAGGTGGGCCTTCTGCCCTGATCAACGGGATCATGGGAAGCCTAACCCGCTTCAATGATGACGAGTGGTTGGGATGG
>JBJOOI010000395.1:0-2762 GCA_046051375.1 Bacteroidota bacterium
AAGATGAGTTTCCTTTTAAGGGTCGTCAGAGACTATGACGTTGATAGGCTATAGGTGTAAAACTGGTAACAGTAAAGCCGAGTAGTACTAATTGCCCGTACGCTTTAATTTTTTTTAATTACTTTGTTTACAACTCCCAATATGACATTATTGTTCCTGCTAATACCAGGATATCTTCTTATGGTGCTTATGCCGAGGGTGTTCACCTCTTCCCATACCGAACAGAGCAGTTAAGCCCCTCATGGCCGATGGTACTGGGATTCGTCCCGGGAGAGTAGGTAGGTGCCATATTTATTATTCAGCCCTGATCTTTTGATCAGGGCTTTTTTTTGCCCAAAAATCTGCCAACAATTCTTATCTGCTAGATAAAAAAAGCCTAAACCGTATTTCTCATTATTTTTATGTTCATGTTGAACAAAACCTGCAAGGTTATTTTCATTTTACTTGTCTCCTCAGGGTTTAATTTAAATGCTATCCCACCTGCTAAGAGCTTGTATACCTTATCTGGACAGGCACAAGGAACAACCTACAGCATCAAGTACATACATTCATCTCCCATCATAGAGATCAAAGCCATCCAGGATTTATTATCCGAGATTGATCTATCCCTTTCGCTGTATCAGCCCAATTCTTTGATCTCTACTTTTAATAAATCCAAACGTGGGTTAAAGGCTGATCATCATCTTATGAATGTTGTGCGCAAATCGCTCATCTTCAACGCTAGTACCCTAGGCTGTTTTGATATTACTTCAAAACCAATTTCAAATTTATGGGGTTTTAATGCTTCTATACCCCAATCAATTCCTTCAAAAGATTTGGTCCGTCAAACGCTGAAATTTGTGGGTTCACATCATTTAAGTTTTAACGGTGATAGTTTAATCAAATCCAATCCCAATTCTAAGATTGATTGTGATGGTATCGCACAAGGTTATACCGTGGACCAACTATCTCTGTTTTTACGCAGTAAGGGTATTACAGATTTTATGGTTGAATTGGGCGGTGAAGTCTTTTCCGCTGGTAAGAACTTGTCTGGCCAGGATTGGGTCATTGGTATTGAGGGTATTGAAGTATACGAGAAAGATGATCATTTTATATCAAAGAAGATCAGTTTATCAAACATGGCTGTAACTACCTCAGGCAGCATGAAAAAATACCGAAAACTAGGTAACCGCTACTGGAGTCATATTGTTGATCCTCGCTCTGGTTTTCCTGTTGATAATGGCATTGTGTCTGTCACTGTGATTGCAAAAGATGCCATCACTGCAGATGGCTATGACAATGGTTTTATGGTCATGGGTATTCAATCTGCACTTAATCTTGCCAATCAATCTGAAGATTTGGGTTTAAATATTGTATATGTGAATGCGGATGGTGTGCTAACAGATACTTCCAATGCCTATTTCAAACGTTTTTTACTCAAGAGGTAATGCAGGAATATTACAGCAATCCATACCGATCCCTGCCATATATGTCGTGCCTGAAATGTAGTAATCCATATTCATCAATAAAGGCTGTAAAATATACAATATGAACTTTGGTTTTTTCTTTTAAAACTACCACGGTCTCTTTGTCCATTTTCATCGTTGCTTCTATTTTTTCTTGGTTCCATTCCTGTTGTTCCTCAAGTAAAAACAAGGCCATTTTTACTGGTTCTTCCATCCTTATGCAACCATGGCTGAATGCCCTTGATTGCTCATTAAAGAGGGATTTTGCCGGGGTATCATGAATGTACATGTGATAGGCATTAGGAAAAATGAATTTAACACCACCAAGTGCATTCCAGGGTCCTGGTTTTTGCCTTATTTTACCATCAAACCATTCCATATGGTTCTGCTCCAGGTATCCTGGATGCTTAGCAATATCAGGCAGTATCTCCTTTTGCATGATTGTTTCGGGAATATTCCAATATGGGGAAAAAACAATGTACTGCATTGTACCATTGAATATGGCTGTCTTATGAGACGCTTTTCCAATTATGATTTTGCTTCTGAATACAATCTTGCCTTTCTGTATGGCAATCAACTCAAATGTAGGAATATTAACCATGATATATTTATCGCCAAGGTCTTCAGGTAACTCAAGGCATCTTTCTGCATTCAGTTTAAGTTGATTGATTCTATCTGCCACGGAAACATTCAACTCTTTCAAAGTCGCAAGGCCTATCTTCCCATCAGGTTTTAAGCCATTTCTTGTCTGAAATCCAATGATGTCTGTTTCCAGTCTTTTATCAAATATGCCAGATGTATCTTTTGCATTTGTTTCATTGGTTATTGCCAGACGCTTACGAACAAGTTTAACCAACTCATTGCTATCACCCAATTGGATGGTTTTCTTTTTCCATTTTATATTTCCCCATCCACCATTTTTTTCAATATGTTGAAACCTGATGATTTCTTTTTTAAGCGCTTCATAGCATTTGTATCTGATTGAGCAACTATCTTTTGTGATTGATTGGAATTGCTGGCCTTGAATCTGATGAAGCCAGAAAAGAGTAAAGATCAAGGAGAGAATGATATGGCATCGCATTCCATTAATGTATGCAATAAAAAAGCCCCCTGAATCCAGGGGGCTTGGTAAAAATTTGCGTTAGTATTATTCCGCAACGATTTCGAGCGTGATTTCGGTTTCGTTTCCGTTTCCGAAATAAACTTTTGCCTTATAGCTTCCCAATTCCTTGATTTCATCAAGCAATTGAATGCGGCGGCGATCGATTTCATATCCCTTCTGCTCGCGAACTGCCTTGGCAACCTGAACAGTGGTAA
>JBJOOI010000396.1:0-2559 GCA_046051375.1 Bacteroidota bacterium
GCAGACGGAAAAAGCGGTGTGATCAACATCATCACCAAAACGGCTCCTGAAAAAGGCCTGATGGTTCAGTCGAACATCATGTTGGGTGCACCACCCTTCAATGACTTTGACAACCAGCGCTATACTTCACCACAACGCCATGCTGCAGACATTTCAGTGGGTTACCAAAAAGGTAAATTCGACTTCAGTTCCGGCTTCAATTACCTGAGGAATGATATGGCGGGTTACAGGGAAGGAGACGTGAACACCACCATTGGCAATGTCTTCACTTCTTTTCCTTCCAATGGAGAGCGCAGTTTCAAGCGGTACAATTTTGGGGGAAGGCTTTCCGCCGGCCTTCAGCTTGATTCACGCAACAGGCTGGAAGCGGCCCTGTACAGCGGTAAAAAATACCAGACAAGGGTGGCAGACCTGCTCTACAACAACAGCAGAAAAAACATGCTGACCGGTGCACAATCTTCCTTTGATTATTTCAACAAGAATACGGCAGAAAAACAGGGAACATTTACCCTTGCAAGCCTGGGCTCAAACCATCAACTCAGCAAGGCAACACAGTTGTCGTTTTCATTGCAGTATGAAGGAGCTGATCTGGAATCATTGACCACCAACCAAAACCTCAGCTATCCAGGACTCAAACAAATGATCCAGGAAACCATCAACCCCAGCACCAATCCCCTGCATGCCTATCGCTTCAAGGCAGACATCACCGATAAGAAAGGAGCCCGCACTTGGCAGGCGGGGTATCAGTTTCGGTATGATGAGCAGACGGGTGATTTTCTCTACAAGTACAGGAATGCGGGCAGTTTTGAATTCATCAAAGATCCATTTTTCAGCAGTCAAGTGACCGTGCGCAACAACATCCATGCAGGTTACCTGCAATATGGTGATGCAAAAGGAAGGCTGAGTTATCAGGCTGGCTTGAGAGCAGAAAATATGCTGCGCAACCTGTCATTCTCTGACAATGTTCCGGGCAACAGGCTGCCCTTGTTGAACCTCTTTCCTTCCTATCTCATCAGGTATGCCCTCGCGGAAAAAGTGGCCATCAAACAGTCCTTTACAAGACGCATCAAGCGCACCAATAATTTTGAGTTGAATCCTTTTCCGGAGCGCGAACATTCTGAAACGCTTGAGCAGGGTGATCCTGCATTGTTGCCCGAGTTGACTGGCATCTGGGAACTGGGGGTGGAGCACAAACTTTCTAAAGGAAGTTTTACCATGAGTTTTTACCACCAACGCACCAGGAACCCCATCCAACGGGTGAACAAGGTTTTCAATGATACCATCCTGGGCAGGATCTTCACCAACGCAGGCCTCGCAAAACAAACCGGAGTGGAAGCCAATTTTACCTATCGCGTTGGCAAGGTTTGGCAGATGATCATTGGGGGGAACATCTACAAATATGACATCCGCGGTACCCTGTTCAATGGCAGTCTTCCATTCACCAACAACAGCTGGGTCTACAGCATCAATACCACACAGGGCTTCAGTTTGAGAGAAAATTGGTCTTTACAGTTGGGCATCAATTATCTCTCCATCAGGGCCACAGCACAAGGAGAAGATGGGGCATTTTTCACACCCAATTTTTCTGTAAAAAAAACAACCAAAGACAACCGTTGGAATTTTCAGGCACAGTGGTTGTTCATAGATGCAGGATTGGGCATCTCCAATATCCAGCGCATCACCACCAGGGGCAGCAATTTTTACACCACTACTAATTATGTCTACGAGCCCGATCAGGTGCAGTTGTCCGTTGGCTTCAACCTCATCAAAAAGAACCGTAAAATCAGCCTTCCGCAAAGCGAAATGGCGGAGAAGGAGTTTTAGTCGATGATGATCTCATCTGCAAACAGAAATCCTCTTTGCAGTTTTGCCACGAACCTGACATACCGGGCAGATTGACCTTTGAGCGAGACCTCAAATGTTTTGAAGATCAGCTTGGGGTCAGTGGCGGGCACATCATTCAATATTTTTTCCAGTGTGGTGAATTGCGTTCCATCCTTGCTCAGTGACACTTCTACAAAATGCGGCATGTACACACCAGGCCCTGTTACCTGCATGAAGGTGGAGCGGAGCTTGCTCAGGTTTTCTTCTTTCCCCAAATCAATGGTAACATCAACATCATTCAGGAAGCCCTGCCACTGCCCATCCTGGTAGGTCAAAGACCCTCGGTAGCCGTTGATCAGGGTAGATTCTTTTTGCGCCACATAGCTGCTGCTGTATTTTTTATTGTAGGTGATGGTTTTGCCGATGGCCTTGTGCAGGTTGATGTCGATGGTATCCGGACGCTGGCTCATCCTTCCTTTCCTGAAGATGCCGGTCTTGACCAGTGCCGATCCGTTGATGGAAAATGGCCCTTCGTAGAGGGTGGAGTTGCTGTTGGGCATGCTGCCATCAGTGGTATACCTGATCTCAGGTTTGTATTGCTCCGAGCTGAGGGTGATGCTGGTGCTACCAGCAGGGGCATCAATCAGGGGCCTGATTTCAACCCTGTCTGATGGCCTGCAATAGTTCACATTCAGGCGCTGCAAGAGTTGGTAATGCTGGGAGAGCCTTTGCTGA
>JBJOOI010000397.1:0-2880 GCA_046051375.1 Bacteroidota bacterium
CATTGATGCAAAGCCTGCTGGCGCGGAGGGTGCCGGTGATGACCGCACACAGACCTATTGCTATCGGCTAACATTGACCAATGATGTTGCCAACCGCATTGATGTGGTTAAGCCAAGGAATTATAATCCGCTTTGGTATGAGTTTCTTGCAAGAATGATTGCGCTCAATCCAGATATTGAATTGAGCAGCATCATTTCTTTCACTCCAATGCCCAACAAAAAAACAGATACCAACCAGGGTAATTTTGTGGGAAATTCTTATGCGTGGCCCAATGCAGACCATGCCACAAGGGTTCAAGTCGCTACACAGCACAAAGAATATTCCATGGGGCTGATTTGGTTTCTTGGTAATGATGAACGATTGCCGTTGAGCATGCGCACGGAAATGAAAACCTGGGGATGGCCCAAGGATGAGTATCTCGATACTGATCATTTTCCCTATCAGGTTCAGCGACTATGTCATGACAGAGCAAAACTGCAATGGAGCAAGGCCTGTGGCTGATCCGGTTGCTGTGGCAACCTATCCTTTGGATTGTCATTATGTTGCAAGGGTATTGGACGACCAGGGGAAGGTCAGGCTCGAGGGTGGATATGGGAAGCAGAAGTCAACCTATTATGGGATCAGTTTCCGTTCCATCATCCCTAAAAGAAATGAGTGTTCAAATCTGCTGGTGCCGGTATGTTTGTCTGCCTCGCATGTGGCATACAGTTCTATACGCATGGAACCTGTTTACATGGTGCTCGGACAATCTGCTGCCACTGCAGCAGTAATGGCCCTGGAAAAAAAGATTGATGTGCAGGATCTTTCCTACGAAAGCCTGAAAGCACAGTTGCTGAAAGATGGGCAGGTACTGTCTTTAGAAAGAAAAATCACTGCAGACATTATTGTATATGGTGGAACATCATCTGCCGTCATTGCAGCAGTGCAGGCTGTACAAATGGGTAAGTCTGTAGTGATGGTTTCTCCAGATCTGCATTTGGGTGGATTGTCATCCAATGGCTTGGGTTATACCGACACTGGCGACAAGACCGTCATTGGTGGATTGGCCAGGAATTTTTATCATCGACTCTACAACCATTATCAAACAGACAGTGCATGGAAATGGCAAAAACGGAATGCGTTTGGCAACCGTGGACAGGGAACCGTAGCCAATGACACGGCCTACAAGACCATGTGGTTGTTTGAGCCCCATGTTGCTGAAGCCGCATTTGAACAGATGATCAATGAAAACAGGATCATGGTTTACCGTGACCGATGGCTGGATCGTTTACCTGGTGGTGTTAACATGAAGGGCAATAAAATCATTTCCTTTAAAACACTGGACGGAATGGTCTTTGCAGGGAAGGCCTTTATTGATGCCACATACGAGGGTGATCTGATGGCCGCTGCCGGTGTACAATATACTGTTGGAAGGGAAGCGGCTGGTCAATACGGCGAACAATTCAATGGTGTTCAAACGGAGGTATTTCACCACGCGCACCATTTCAAACAAAAGATTGATCCCTACAAAATTCCGGGGCTTCCTTCCAGCGGCTTGCTCTCCGAAGTCAGCACTGCGCCTCCAGGAAAAAAGGGTGATGGCGACAATAAAATCCAAGCCTACTGTTACCGCTTGTGCATGAGTACCGATCCGGCAAACAGCATTCCTTTCCCTAAGCCGGAAGGGTATGACCCCAAGCGATATGAAATTCTTTCAAGGCTTTTTGCAGCTGGCTGGCGCGATGTATTTCCCAAGTTTGATGCAGTTCCCAACAAGAAGACGGACACCAACAACCATGGCCCTTTCAGCAGCGATTATATTGGTGCGAATTATGATTATCCGGATGCTTCTTATGTGCGCAGAAAGGAGATCATCTTGGAGCACGAAAGGTACCAAAAGGGTTATCTCTATTTCATGGCCAACGACCCCTCCGTGCCCAAGGATATCCAACAGCAGTTCAATGCCTATGGATTGGCCAAGGATGAGTTCACTGACAATGGCGGATGGCCTCATCAGCTCTATGTCAGAGAGGCCAGGAGGATGTTGGGCGATTTTGTGATGACGGAAAAAGATGCACTGGGCAAGACTACGATTGCGCATCCGATTGGCATGGGTTCATATTCCCTTGATTCACACAATACGCAGCGTTATGTTACGGCAGAGGGATATCTCCAGAATGAAGGAGATATCGGAGTGAAGCCTGATCGGCCCTATTCCATTGACTTTGGAGCGATCTTACCCAAGGAAAAAGAATGTGCTAACCTGCTGGTTTCTGTATGTGTTTCCAGTTCACACATTGCCTATGGCTCCATTCGGATGGAGCCGGTATTCATGATCCTTGGCCAATCTGCTGCAATTGCTGCCTCAATGGCCATTGACAATAAAATCAGCATCCAAAAAGTTTCTTATGATTTGTTGGAACAAGAGATGATCAAGGCAGGACAGATACTGCGCAAATAAAAAATTCTTCTGGGGAATATGTAATTCCTCAGAAGAATTCATTTCCTGATGCTTAATCAGATCAGGATTGCTTTTATTTTTTCAACGTGGCAATCACCTCAAGGTTGGCTTTTCTTATTTGCGCCTCGTTGAGTTTCACAACCTTTCTATCGTATGTCATGATGCCATTGATTTCACTTTCGACATCAGTGGTCTGGGTATAGACCGCCGCGGAATAGCCAAACGGAATCAGTCTTTTCAGCTTCTCTGTAAGATCAACATATGCCTTTGTGGCTTCTTCACTGGTTTTGTATTGCACATATCCCCAGTTGCGGTTGGTCTCCCAAACATGGTTGTCTTTGACCAGACCAATTCCCCCATATTCGCCCAATACATTGACACGTTTTGAATCAAACAAGCCCATCACGGGTTCGGGGTAGTTGTGGATATCAATCATGTC
>JBJOOI010000398.1:0-2553 GCA_046051375.1 Bacteroidota bacterium
CCCTTGTTTCCCTCTTCTTCCAGCCCTGCCACTCACCTGTTCCATGAGTTGAAATCCACGCTCATTTACCCTGAAATCAGTGAAGCTCAACAAACCATCTGCATCCAGGATGCCCACCAGGGCAACATGCTCAAAATCCAGCCCTTTTACCACCATCTGGGTTCCCACCAGGATATCCATCTGGTGCTTTTCAAAGCTCTGGATCATCTCGTCGTGTGCGTATTTTCCTTTCACGGTATCAATATCCATTCTTGCCACCGTATGCTCTGGGAACATATCAATCAGGTCTTCCTCCACTTTCTCGGTACCAAAATTCCTCTCCACCCAACTGGCTCCGCCACAGGCAGTGCAGGTAAGCATTACAGGATAAGAAGTGCCACAATAATGGCACTGAAGCCTGTGGTGAAGTTTATGGTAAGTAAGCGTAACATCACAATGTTCACAATGCGGAATGAAACCACAGGTGCCACAAATCTTGTAAGGTGCATATCCCCTTCGGTTCTGGAAAAGGATGACTTGTTTTTTCTCTGCCAGGGCCTTGTCCATGGCCTCTTTCAATGCTGGCGTGATCATGTGGCGCACCATCTTGTTGTTGACCATTCCCCTGGTATCAGCCACGGTGATGGAGGGCAGTTCAACGCCACCATAGCGTTCAAACATTTCCACCAAGCCATATTTTCCACTTACCGCCTGGGCATAGGTTTCGATGCTGGGCGTCGCACTTCCCAAGACCACTTTTGCATTGCACATTCTCGCGTAATAAAGAGCTGCATCACGGGCATTGTAGCGGGGTGCCGGATCTTGTTGTTTGAAGGAAGCATCCTGCTCCTCATCAATGATGATCAGGGAAAGATCGGTATAAGGCAGGAAAAGTGCCGATCTTGCCCCCAATACAACCCTGATTTCCCCTTTTTTCACCTTGTTCCAAAGCTCTACCCTTTCATTGGGATTGAATCTGGAATGATAAATGGCGATATAACCACCAAAATGTTGTTGTAATCTTCTGATGATCTGTGCAGTCAGTGCAATTTCAGGAAGCAGGTAAAGCACTTGTTTTCCAGCCAATACCTGCGCTTCAATCAGCTTGATATAGACCTGCGTCTTTCCGCTTGATGTTACTCCGTGCAACAAACAAACCTCTTTTTCCTCAAGGGCCTTGACCAATTTTTCATGGGCAAGGGTCTGTACAGGAGAAAGGGTGAAATCAATCTTCACCTGCTTGGATTGAAGCTGCAATCGGTCTACCGATTGCTTTGAAATGACCAGTATTTTTTTCTCCACCAATCCTTTCAACTGGGCGGAACTTGCATCCGCTTTTTTCAGCAATGCTGGTTGCTTCACTTCCCCTTCTGTTTTCTGCAGATGAAGGAAAGCCAGCAACAATTCCAGTTGCTTTGGAGCCCGGTTGTTCCATTGGTTCAGCAACCCGGCCAGGGCTTCTTCATTGTGGTAATCAGGATGAAGATGAACAAAATTCTCCCGCTTGGGCGTATATTTTTCCTTGAGTGATTCCCATGCGATGCATACCTTTTTTTCCAGTAACCTTTTGACTACAGGGTAAACATGGGAGGCATCTAAAATATCCTGTACCTCTTCAATCTTCAGTTCTTTTTTCAGCAACAATCCTTCTGCCACCAGGTATTCCTGATCATCCAGGTCGGTAAAATCCTCCCCATATTCCTCATTCAGCATCAGAATGGTTTCACTGCTGAGCTTGAGTTGGGTGGGCAGGGCCGCTGCCATCACCTCTCCCTCACTGCACATGTAATAATTGGCCATCCAGTTCCAAAGTGCAAGTTGCTGGTCATACACAACCGGTTCCGGATCCAGCACCTGAATGATGGGTTTGGGATCAAAACCCTTTGGACCGGTATCAGACAAGGATTTGATGATGCCGGAATACCTTTTTTGCCTGCCAAAACTGACCTCAACCCTTACACCAGGAATGGCAAGAGACTGCATCTCTTCCGGGATGGAATAGGTATAGGTCTTGGGCAAGGCTAATGGTATGATGATTTCTGCAAACAAGGATTGAACGGCTTAGGGTTTCAAAAAATAATTGGGGTTGATCCAGGTTGCCCTGTATTCAATCAGTTTATCCGCCATTTTCTGCTTCGCGATGGCTTTCAACGCTTTGGGATCGGCCTCAGGATAATCTGCAGGGTCAATGGGTTCAAGGTATACTGCCCTTGACTTGCCCGGAGTAAGGGTAAGGAAATGGCGGTAGTGCATGCGGTCGTAGGTGTCTAAAAAAAGAATGGGCTGCAATTTTTTCCCCGTCTCCACGGCTAGTTTAAAAGCCCCATCATACATTTCTGCCATGGGTCCATCTGCCATGTTGAAGGTACCCTCAGGAAAAACAGCAATTGAAATTCCCCTGGCAAGGGTCTTTCGCAGGTCATTCAAACTCCTGGCCCTGTCTTCAGGACTGGAGCGGTTTACCGTGATCACGCAGAACTTGTACAAGAATCCAAAGATGGGCACTTTCAGCAACTCGTATTTTCCAATGGCCCTGAAATGATGCTTGATGGCCAGGATCACAACTATGGCATC
>JBJOOI010000399.1:0-2890 GCA_046051375.1 Bacteroidota bacterium
GTACAACTTGTAACAGAAGTAACACACGATAAAATTAAATCAAGGGATAACTTACAACGATAACATATGTGGGAAGAAAAAGACAATCAACTCTATCGAAAATTTGTATTCAATAATTTTATTGATGCATTTGCTTTTATGACCAAGGTTGCGATGCTTGCTGAAAAAGCCAACCATCATCCAACCTGGTCGAATACCTGGAACAGGGTTGAGATTTGGCTTTCAACACACGACGCTGGTAATGTAGTTACTGATAAAGATATTGATCTTTCAAAAGCAATTGACAACTTGCTTTAACTTACTGACACAGCAAAACTAGCGGCTTCGGTTATTTCTCCTATAGGTGTAACCCTATCCGATAAACCATTTTGTACTAACGCTTCTATTACTTCACTTATAGCATCCTTAGCAACTGCTATTAACAAACCACCACTGGTTTGAGGGTCTGCCAAAATGTTTTTTTGTAACAACTGGCTTTCTCCATTATGAAACTGAACCTTATGTCCATAACTATCCCAATTTCTGTTTGTTCCTCCCGGTACTGATCCCAATTCTACATATTCAATCAATCGATCAGAAATCAAGGGAACCGACCTAAAATTAATTTGAGCAGACATTCCACTTCCTTCAGCCATTTCAATGAGATGACCCAATAGTCCAAAACCTGTAACATCAGTCATTGCATGCACACCCTCAATTTTCCCCATGACAGCACCGATCTTATTCAGTTGCATCATCTGATCAGACGCCAATGTTCTATCTCCTTCTTTCAGTAGATTCTTCTTTTCTGCTGTTGTCAATATTCCAACTCCAATTTTTTTGGTCAACAACAACAAATCTCCTTTCTGCGCAGTATTGTTTTGTTTTAAGTTTTTAATATCTACCAATCCATTCACCGCCAATCCGAAAATAGGTTCCGGCGAATCAATACTGTGTCCACCGGCCAATGGAATCCCAGCTTCAAGACAAATACTTTTACTTCCTTCTATAACCCTCCTTGCTACAAGGGGTGACAATAGATTGATTGGCCAACCCAAGATGGCTATTGCCATGATAGGATCTCCCCCCATTGCATATACATCACTGATCGCATTGGCAGATGCTATTCTTCCAAAATTATAAGGATCATCAACAATGGGCATGAAAAAATCTGTTGTAGAAATCAAGGCTTTCCCATTTTGTAAATCATATACCGCCGCATCGTCTTTGCTATGATTTCCTACAATCAAACGATCATTGTCAGGCATGCTAAAGCTGGATGACAATATTTCATCCAAGATTTTAGGCGATATTTTACAACCACAGCCAGCTCCATGTGAATATTGCGTCAGCTTAATTTCTTCCATTGTTAAGGTTTAATATTTTACTTGCGTTCTCCATATCATTTACCCCATCTGCCAAAACCACAACAATATTGGGTTTGGGTTCTTCTCTGTTTTCTAATCCTTTTCTGTATCGCTTGTCATAGTACTTTAACAATACATCAAAACATCCAAGAAAATTATTTTCTTCCAATGATGAAATGGCTGTTTTTGTTTCAAGTCCACCAAGTCTTTTTTGTATTCGTCCAATGGCATCTCTGAGCGCAATCTTATTGAGTGTCCCATACGTTTCTACCAAATAATTTAATCTTGCAAAAAAGGGAATATCCAAGAAAACAATTTCGCATCTTCTCATGTGTATCCACATGTCTTGCGGTATATTCACTGTGCCGATGCGCTGGCTCTCATCTTCCAACCAAATTTTTTTGTCTGGATATTTCTCTTGTTCTTGTTTTATAGCGACGGCAAGTTTGTTTTCAAACATTTCCTGGCTGGGTTGTTTAGGCAATCCAATGTTTCCAAAAGCAGATCCTTTGTGACCAGCAAGTCCTTCAAGATCTACCACAGCTTCGCCCATATTTCTCAATGACTGCAAAACAATGGTTTTGCCAGAACCTGTATTACCTCCCAAAATTTGAAATGGATGACTTTTGGCTAACTCTTGCAGCACCCAATTCCTGAATGCTTTGTATCCACCAACAAGTGTATACACTTTAAACCCATAAAGATCAAGCAACCAGGCAACTGCTGCACTTCTCATCCCTCCCCTCCAACAATGTACCAAGACTGTTTTATTCTTCGCGTCATTTACTTTGATTAAAGACTCTGCTTGTAGAAGCATCTCTTTCATCTTGGGTCCAAAGAATTCAAGTCCCTTTTTAATGGCATCTTCCCTTGATTGTTGTTTATAAATGGTACCAACAATTGCTCTTTCTTCATCGTTGAATAACGGAATTGAAGACGCTCCTGGAATGTGCGCGTGGGAATATTCTGCATCGCTTCTTACGTCAATGACAGGATTAATTTGTGAAAGTTGAACAAACCGTTCAACAGGAATTTTTTCTATTCCCATATGCTATTTAAGAATATCACTTGTTCATCGTAGCAAGAAACTCATGGTTATCTCTTGTTCCCTTCATTTGTTTGAGCAACAAGTTCATGGCTTCTTCACTGTTCATGTCTGATATATGGTTGCGCAGGATCCACATTCTTTGCAGTACATCCTTATCCTTGTTGGCCAGTCGCCTATCCAACGCCAACTCCATGTTACCAGTTCCTTTAAACTCTTCGAAAATGACCTCATCCATTTTGCTTCCTGTATCAATCAGTGCAGTAGCCAGGATGGTCAGTGAACCTCCATTTTCTACTTTTCTCGCTGCACCAAAAAACTGTTTTGGTTTTTGCATGGCGTTTGCTTCTACACCACCTGATAAAACTTTTCCAGATGATGGCGCAACAGTATTGTGGGCCCTGGCCAACCTTGTGATAGAATCCAACAGGATAACTACATCATGACCACATTCAACCAATCTTTTGGCTTTCTGAAGCGCCATTGCTGATACTTTTAC
>JBJOOI010000400.1:0-2545 GCA_046051375.1 Bacteroidota bacterium
TCAAAAACATTCAGTGATTTACTCGCCAGCTCAAATGAGAAATAGTTTTATCACTCCAAATAAGAAAGAAGTATCATCAGAACCATTTTAAACAAAAAACAATCATGAAAAAGCTAACGCTTATCCTAACCATGCTCTGTACTTCCTGGTTGTTGGGGTTCTCCCAGCAATCTAGGATCAGCGGAAAGGTGACCAGCAGCGAGGGAGGAGCACCTGCAGAAGGGGTTTCCGTTCTCGTAAAGGGCACCAAAAAGGGTACCCGAACCAATTCCGCTGGTGAATTTACCATCAATGCTTCCACAGGACAAACAATTGTTCTTTCGGGCATTGGCTTTTCCTCCAAGGAGGTAGTAGTCAACAGCACCCAGCTGGACATTACACTTGTCTCCACTTCTTCAAGTCTTAATGAAGTAGTTGTGGTGGGATATGGTACCCAGAAAAAAGCAAATCTTACCGGTTCAGTTGTGTCCCTTAAGCAAGAGGACCTATTGAAGCGTCAGGTAGCTACTGCAAGTAACCTTTTGCAAGGGCTTGCTCCAGGTGTTACCGTGACCCAACAATCTGGACGCCCTGGTGCTGATGGTGCCTCTATCCGGATTCGCGGTTTGAGTTCCATTTATGCAGGTCAGAGTCCTTTGATCATGGTTGATGGAGTTGTTTCAAGCCTCGATGCCATTGATCCCAATGCCATTGAGAGCATTACGATTCTCAAGGATGCAGCATCAACTGCCATATATGGAACACGCGCAGCCAATGGTGTTGTGTTGGTAAAAACCATTCGTGCAAAGGGTAAAGGGGTGAAAGTGAGCTACAACAGTTTTGTTTCCAAACAGATTGCAACTGCAATGCCTGAAAGGACGACCGCCATTGAGCACATGGAATTGAGCAATGTGGCTGAGCAAAACAGAACAGGAATTCCTACATCATTTTTGTTTCAACAGTCATTGATTGACAAATACAAGACCACAAAGGCGAATAACCTTGATGTTATTGATAACGACTGGGTTGACCTCTTGTTCACCAATTCTGCATTGATGCAGAACCATAACGTAACACTTAATTCAGGCGGAGAAAATACCAATGTATTCACCTCTGTTACCTATTTGGATCAGCAGGGCCTGATTCCCAACAATAGTTTCAAGCGCTATGATATCCGTTTCAACCCTGATTTCAAGCTGAGAAAGAACCTGACCTTGAGTGGGGTTTTCAATTATAACTTCAGCAAGAATACGGCTCCATCAACATCCAGCCCAGAATTCATCATCCGCCAGGCCATTGGATTGCCTGCGATTGGTGCTGCTAAATTTGGTCCGGGTATGTATGGAACTGCAGGACAGACCAACAATAGAAATCCTCTGGCCCAGGCTGAAGCCGCAGGTACATCTGTTTCTGAAAACAATTCCTTCCTGAGTAAAATCGCCCTCAATTACAAGCCCATTGAAAGCCTTGAATTGGAAGCCTATTGGTCTCGCGAACATTGGACGCCCCATGGCAAGAGTTTTACCAAGAATGCAGACATTTATGTGCCCAACCTCGTTACCTCAGGGTATGACAAGATTAGCCAGTGGCCTGGTTCTACAAGCCTTGGTGAGTCCTATTCATCGAATACAAGGAATACCATGTTGGCGCAAGCAACTTTCTCCCAAAACTTTGGCAACCACCGGTTTAAATTGCTGGCTGGTGGTCAAACAGAGGAGTTCTTGTATGAAGGCATTTCAGCATCCAGAACAGGTTTCAACAACCCAGATCAACCTTATCTGAATCTTGGTGCTGCTGACAGGAACAATGCCGGTTCAGCCTACCAGACCGCACTGGCTGGTTTCTATGCAAGGCTGAACTATAGCTTTGATGATAAATATCTTTTGGAGGTCAATGGCAGATATGATGGTTCATCAAGGTTTTCACAGGCCTTGAACAAGCAATGGGGCTTTTTCCCGTCTGCATCAGCCGGATGGATATTCTCCAAAGAGAAATTCTTTGATGGCCTTTCAGATGTGATCAGTTTCGGAAAGATCAGGGCATCCTATGGTTTGCTCGGAAATCAGGCATTGCCAGAGATTTATCCTTTTGCTGTGAACTATCAAACTTCGACGTACTCCAATCCCAACAATGGAACAAGCACTTATTTGAACAATGTTACCACACTGGGTTATGCATTGCTGGAAGCACCCAATCCAGGAATCACCTGGGAGAATTCAGCACAGATGAACGTAGGTATTGACCTTACTGTGAAGCGAAACCTTACCCTCACATTTGATTATTATAAGCGCGCCATCAGTGATATTCTTCTGTCGAGGCCCATTCCTTCCTATATTGGCTTAAGTTCTCCCTTTGTAAATGCAGGAGACATGACCAATACTGGTTGGGAAGTGAGTGCCAATTACAAAGCCAACATCAGCAAGAAGTTTAAGCTTGATGCAACCCTTATGCTGAGTGATGTTGTGAACGAAGTAACAGCATTGCCTGGTGTGCCTTTCCTGGATGCAGGTTCTGAACGCACGGCAGTTGGTCAGGCCTTGTGGTCTTATTTTGGCTATAAGTCCCT
>JBJOOI010000401.1:0-2536 GCA_046051375.1 Bacteroidota bacterium
GCTCTGTGAGTACAAGAATGACTTGTTACAAAGAGAGTTGGCACTCAAGAAAATTTGGGGTAATGACAACTATTTCAATGGCAGAAGCATGGATGTATACATTGCTAAACTTAGAAAATACCTCAGGGATGACCCGAATGTTGAAATCGTCAACATCCATGGTAATGGTTTCAGGCTCTTGGTCAAGTAAAGCTTGATTACATACACATCCTTTGGCTTCAAGGATGTGTATGGTTAGAACAGCAAATTGTCATGGGGCCTATGTGGCGTGCGCCCAAGATGTTCATATGCCCTCCTGGTCACTTCCCTACCCCTCATGGTTCTTTGAAGGAAACCTTCCTGAATCAAAAAAGGTTCATACACATCTTCAATTGTGCCAGCTTCTTCTCCAACTGCAGTGGCAATGGTCCCCAACCCAACGGGGCCACCCTTGAATTTGTCGATGATGGTTGTCAGGATCCTGTTGTCCATCTCGTCGAGGCCGTGCTCATCAACATGCAGTGCCTTTAAGGCATGCTTGGTGATGTCCATGGTGATGACGCCATTGCCAAGCACCTGAGCAAAATCCCTGACCCTTTTGAGCAGCCCATTGGCAATCCTTGGTGTAGCCCTGCTCCTGCGGGAAATTTCACCAGCAGAATCTGAGGTGATTTTTGTATTTAAAATGCCAGCAGACCTGGTGATGATTCTTTCCAATACTTCAGTAGAATAATATTCCAACCTTGACTTGATGGCAAACCTTGAGAGCAACGGGGCTGTCAGCAAACCGCTTCTGGTTGTTGCGCCAATCAAGGTGAAAGGATTAAGATTGATTTGGATGGTCTTGGCACTGGGGCCACTGTCAATCATGATGTCAATCTTGTAGTCTTCCATGGCCGAGTAGAGGTATTCTTCCACCACATTGCTCAACCGGTGGATCTCATCAATAAACAACACATCATTGGTCTCAAGGCTGGTCAGGAGCCCTGCAAGATCTGCAGGCTTTTCAATCACCGGGCCAGAGGTCTCCTTGATGTTGACCCCCATTTCGCGTGCCACAATCCTGGACAGGGTTGTCTTTCCCAAGCCTGGAGGACCATGAAACAGAACATGATCCAGTGACTCAGAACGCATCTGTGCAGCCTTGATGAAAATCTTGAGGTTCTCGATGATGCCGGGCTGACCTGAAAAATCTTCAAGGCTGGAAGGACGAATGGTATTTTCGTACTCCGCATCAGGAGAAATCGAAGACTTGCCTACAGGATCTAAATGTGGATTCATGCCTTGTGAAATTACACCAATAGAACGGAAGGAAAGCAAAATGTTCAGTGAAGCATTGACATTGACAAAACGAACCTTGCTAGCCCAGGACTACATTGATCATTTTGTTTTTTACGTAAATTATTTTCTTGGGTGGCTTTCCTTCCAGCCATTTCATGACAATGGGATCCACCAAAACCAATGCCTCCACATCTGCCTGAGAAGCATTGATGTCAAGGTTTAAAGTAGTCCTTGTTTTGCCATTGATGGCGACAGGATATTCTTTGGAGGTTTCAACAAGGTATTTTTCTTCCACTACCGGATAACTGGCATCCAGCACGGATCCTTGTTGCCCCAGAACAGCCCACAATTCCTCTGCAATGTGTGGCGCATAGGGTGCCAAAACCACCAGGAATTTGGCCAACAGGTCTTTTGAATGACAATGCAAATCGGTCAAATCATTGACACCAATCATGAAACTGCTTACTGCTGTATTGAATGAAAAACGTGCAGTATCTTCTTCTACTTTCTTCACCATCTTGTAAAACGCCTTCCAAGCTGCATCTGAAGCTGTTGCATCCGTCAATACAGCTCCTTTTTCCACATCAAAAAACAAGCGCCATAATTTTTTTATGAAGCGATGCACCCCTTCAATTCCTTTGGTATCCCAGGGTTTGTCTTGTTCAACCGGACCAAGGAACATCTCATACATCCTGAAGGTATCTGCACCATAACGCTCAACAATATCATCAGGATTGACAACATTGAAATAGCGTTTGCTCATTTTTTCCAAGCGGCTGCCACATTTATAAACCCCATCTTCTGTAATGAATGTTGCCTCAGCAAAATCTGGTTTCCATTTCCTGAAGGCCTCCATATCAAGATCCAATCCATCTACCATGCTTACATCCACATGCAGTTCATCGGTCTCGTGCTGATCTTTCAAGCCTGCAGAGACAAACTGTTTTGTACCCCGGATCCTGTATACCAGCCTTGAGTCTCCACCGATCTTGCCCTGGTTCACAAGGCGCTTGAAGGGTTCATCAAAACCAATATAGCCCAGATCAAACAAGGCTTTGGTCCACATCCTGCTGTAAAGCAAATGCCCCACAGCATGTTCCGTTCCACCGATGTATAAATCTACCTGTCCCCAATAATCGCTGGCTTCCCTGCTGCAGAATGCATCAGTATTTTTGGGATCCATGTAGCGTAAAAAATACCAGCTGCTCCCTGCATAGCCTGGCATGGTATTGACCTCTCTTGTACCACCCTCGAATGATGCCCACTCAGGAAGGTT
>JBJOOI010000402.1:0-3630 GCA_046051375.1 Bacteroidota bacterium
TTAAATGCTGCAACTATTTCGTTTCTATTGGTTGGAAACTTTCTTCGCTCTTCAATGGATGCTGCTATACCTTCCAAACGGGTGGGATGCGCATAGAATTCTTTGATGAACGCTCGATCATCAAGATAATCCGCGATCAGCCGGGAGAACATTCCGGTGTCTTTGTAATCAATGTATCGACAGGAGGTTTCCAAATTGATGATTGATGGTTTAATGATTACGCAACCGATTATACAACATCCCCTTCAAGATCATAGTCATATGCCTTGGTGATGATAACGTTCACAAAGTCTCCGGGGTTCAATTTCCGCGACGAGTGGATGATCACTTCATTGTCTACCTCTACACTATCAAACTCAGTTCTGCCGATATACCTTCCCGCCTCTTTTTTGTCAACAATCACTTTAAGGGTTTGGCCAATCATGGACTGGTTTTTTTCAAAGCTGATTTCTTGCTGAAATTCAATGATCTCCTGTGCCCGTGCTTCCTTCTCCTCTGCGCTCAGCGTGTCTTCCAGGGCATGGGCTGATGTATCTTCCTCATGGGAATAGGTAAAAATGCCAACACGATCGAACTGCATTTCGGCCAGAAATTCTTTTACTTCCTCCACATCTTCCCGGGTTTCTCCTGGAAACCCCGCTATCAAGGTGGTACGAAGACAGATTCCAGGAATCCTGGAACGGATCTCTCCTATCAGGTCTTTCATTTCCTGGCGGGTGATTTGCCGCTTCATGGCCTTGAGCATATTGTCACTGGCATGCTGCAAAGGCATGTCCAGATAATTGCAGATTTTTGGCTCTTCCTTCATCACATCAATGATGTCCAAAGGAAACTTTGATGGATAAGCATAATGAAGCCTGATCCATTCAATGCCCTCAACAGCTGCCAGTTTTTTCAACAACTCAGGCAGCATCCTTTTTTTGTACAAATCAAGACCATAGTAGGTCAGTTCCTGTGCAATCAGCATCAATTCCTTTACACCCATTTTGACAAGCTTTTCAGCCTCCAGAATGAGTTCTTCCATTGGTTTGCTGCGGTGGTCACCACGCATCAGCGGGATGGCACAGAAAGAGCAGGTCCTGTTGCAGCCTTCACTGATCTTCATGTATGCATAGTGCGAAGGGGTGCTCAACAAGCGCTCTCCTACCAATTCGGTCTTGTAATCGGCATTCAATACCGCCAGCAAACCTGGCAACTCCATGGTGCCAAAATAGGCATCCACTTCAGGAATTTCTGTTTCAAGGTTTTGCTTGTAGCGTTCACTGAGACAGCCTGTAACATATACACAGGTATTGACAATGACAATATTGTGGTCCAGTTTTTTATTTTCATGCACAACATCAAAAGCATTGGCCTGCAACTGCCCGCTCAATACCTCACTGTCCACCATGTTTTTGCTGCACCCCAGTGTGATGATGTTGACCTTGTCTTTCTTTATTGTTTTTGATTTCATTTTTTACAACTTGAAAAGTCCTTCCACAAAAGCTTTTTTATCAAATACAATCAGGTCTGAGGCCTGTTCACCAACCCCAATGAATTTTACCGGAATCTTGAATTGGTTGGCAATGGCCAATACGATTCCACCCTTTGCAGTACCATCGAGTTTGGTGATGGCAAGGGCAGATACATCCGTAGCTGCCGAGAAATGACGGGCCTGTTCAATGGCATTTTGGCCTGTGGTTCCGTCCAACACCAGCAAGGTTTCATGGGGTGCATCGGGAATGACCTTCTGAATGACCCGCTTGATCTTGCTCAACTCTTCCATCAAATGGACTTTGTTGTGCAACCTTCCTGCGGTATCAATAATTACAATATCAACGCCTTTGGCAACGGCACTGTTGACGGTATCAAAGGCTACAGATGCAGGATCACTGCCCATTTCCTTCTTTACAATGGCAACCCCTGCCCGCTCACTCCAAATGGTCAGCTGGTCAACTGCTGCAGCACGAAAAGTATCTGCAGCACCCAGCATCACCGTTTTTCCAGCTGCCTTGAAATTGGTTGCAAGCTTACCAATGGTGGTTGTTTTGCCAACTCCATTGACACCAACCACAAGCATTACAAATGGCTTCTTCCCCTCTGGGATATCAAATCTCTTGAGGGTATCATCTTCATCATCCACCAAAATGGCCCTGATCTCTTCCTGCAGAATCCCATTCAATTCTTCTGTGCCCAGGTATTTATCCTTTGCTACCCTTGCCTGAATTTTTTCAATGATGGCCAGTGTAGTATCTACCCCTACGTCCGCGGTGATCAAAGCTTCTTCCAACTGATCAAGGACCTCGTCATCAACGGCAGACTTCCCGGCAATGGCTTTGGTGATCCTGGAAAAAAAAGTTTCCCTGGTCTTTTCAAGACCCTTGTCCAGCTGCTCCTTCTCTTTCTTGCCAAAAAGCCTGTCAAAAAATCCCATAACCTAAATATTAAATTTTGCCATTGATGCCCTGATTCCCTCAAAAACAAAAGCTGTCCCGAATAGTTAAACGGAACAGCTCTTAAAATAGTTTACCAGCATTGGCTTATTGACCAAGATAATCCTTCACCTTATCCTTGTGAACGATTGCCTCCTTGAATGTATAGGCGCCAGTTTTAGGACTTCTTACAGCCCTGATAACCTTGGTCCAGTTCTTGGCTTCGGCAGATGCTTTAAGATCTTTTACTTTTGCGTTTTTTGAAGCTGTTTTTGCCATGATTATTTAATTTCTTTGTGAACAGTACATTTTTTCATGATGGGGTTGTATTTCTTCAACTCCATACGCTCAGGCGTATTTTTCTTGTTTTTGGTGGTGACATAACGGCTTGTACCTGCCAATCCGCTGGTTTTGTGCTCTGTGCACTCCAATATCACCTGAACCCTGTTACCTTTCTTAGCCATTGCTTTGGTTTATTACGATGATTAAATGCTTACGCCTGAAGCCCTCAATTCCTTTACAACACTGTACAGACCATTCTTGTTGATGGTGCGGATTGCATCTGAAGAAAGCTTCAATGTAACCCATTTGTCTTCTTCTGCCAGGAAGAAACGCTTGGTCTGAAGGTTAGGAAGAAAACGACGCTTGGTCTTAATATTGGAATGGGAAACCTTGTTTCCTGTGATCGGGCGCTTTCCTGTAACCTGACATACTCGTGCCATAAACTAATTTTTTAGGGAGTGCAAATGTAGCGATTAAATGCAAATGTACAAAATAAAAAAGGGGAAAAAGAGATAATAGGTAAATCTCCGTAATTAAACCAAACTCCCCCCATCAGTCAGTGGTATCTTTGTAAAAATCCCATCAATGAAAACAATCATTGAATCCATCTCATCAAAACCAGCCATTTTAGTCCACTTTTTCACCTCCTGGTGCGGCACTTGCAATGTGTTGAAGCCGGAGCTGGAAAAATTTTCCAGCAATATCTCCCACACCTATCCTGTCATCGACGTTAATCTCGATCAGGATTCCCATATCGTTTCAGCCTACAAGATCAAAACCATGCCAACCTTGATCCTTTTCAAGAGAGGAAAAGAAGTCTGGCGCCACGAGGGGTTGATCAATGCAGAACAGCTTGATAGAGAAATTGGTGATTGGTAGAGGGGTTTGGGGTTATGAGTTGTGGGGTAAAAGTGAATGGGTTCCCCATTTGAAAATT
>JBJOOI010000403.1:0-2796 GCA_046051375.1 Bacteroidota bacterium
TTAAATAAAAAATTAAAAACAATTGGAAGTCTCACCCCTGAAATGCCCCAAATGATCAGGCCCAATGCATCCATCCCTTATGTTATCCCCATCAAACCTGGCCAATACCCTTATGTCGAGATAGAAATGCTGGCAATCAAATCACTTCCGCCATGGCACCATGACAAGGGACAAAAGGGTTATGTGTTTTTAGATGAGGTGTTTTTTTATTGATGGGTTGTAACCACCGAATCAGCTGATCGGCGCTATAGACCTCCTACCATTGAAGAACAATCTTGGAAAAAATCGTAAATTCACAGTCCTTTAACCCCTTAACAGGTCAATCCCTTCATACTCATTTCAATCCACAACCCATAACGGACAACTCAATTTGATATCACAACAAACGATACAGGAAATTCAAAACAGGATCGATATCCATGATATCGTGGGATCATTTGTGAAACTGAAAAGAAGGGTTTGGATGTGGAAAAAGTGGCAACGCCATTGGCTTTGTCATGGAGCATGAAAAATACTCTTATGTTGAAGCCCTTAGATGGCTTGCTGCTCGGTACAATATAGAGGTAGAGGAAACTGAAACAAGCCCTGAATACCGCGAACAACAGCAGCTTGCAGATAGCCTTCATATCCTGAACCAGTTTGCTGCCAAATATTTTGCAAGCCAGCTCAAGGATTCCGAAGAAGGCAAAAACAATGCGCTGAGCTACCTCAAGGAACGTGGCTTTAATGATGAAACCATCGAAAAATTTCAATTGGGATATTGTCTCAATCAACGCGATGCATTCGCAAAGGAAGCCATCAAGAGCCAGTACAGCCCTGAGCTGCTCAAAAAAAGTGGGCTTTGTGTTGAGCGCGATGGTCAACTGGCAGACAACTACAGGGGCCGCATCATCTTCCCCATCCACAACCAAAGTGGCAAGATCATTGGATTTGGGGCGAGGGTTATTGGCAGCATTGACCGTGGTCCCAAATACATCAACACCCCGGAGAACGAGCTCTACATCAAAAGCAGGATCTTGTATGGATCCTTTTTTGCAAGGCATCCCATCGACAAAGCTGATGAGTGTTTTTTGGTTGAAGGATATACGGATGTTACAGCCATGCACCAGGCAGGGATAGAAAATGTTGTGGCTTCCGGAGGAACTTCTCTGACACCAGACCAGCTTCGGTTGGTCAAAAAATACACCAATAACCTTACCATCATTTATGACGGGGATGCAGCCGGAATAAAAGCAGCACTCAGGGGTTTGGACCTTGCCATTGAGGAAGGCCTAAATGTTCAGCTGGTCTTGATTCCTGACAAAGAAGATCCAGACAGTTATGTAAAAAAAGTCGGAGCCGATGCGTTCAGGGAATTTGTAAAGGCCAACAAAAAAGAGTTCATCCTTTTTCAGCTGGAAGTAGCCTTGAAAGATGCGGGCAACGACAGCAACCAAAAAGCTGCCGTAGTCAACCAGATTGCAGAGTCGATTTCAAAGCTCAGCAGAACAGAAGATTTTACCCGACAACAAGATTATATCAAGCGTTGTGCGGCCATCCTGAAAGTAGATGAACAGGGCCTTACAGCCCTTGTGAACAAGTTCAGCAAGGACAAGATTGGCAAGGAAGAAAAACGGGCACAACGGGAAGGAATTGACCAGGTTGTACCTACCGAAACGCCAGCAGATGAAGGTGCAGGAATCGATCTTCTTTTCAAGGATGAGTTGAATGAACAGGCTGTCATCCGCTCCCTGATTGAGTTTGGTGGATTGGCATGGGACGATCAGCAATCTGTAGCCTCCTTCATTTTTAAAGAAATTGAGCATGACGGGCTGGAAGATCTTTTTGACAACAAACTGTTGGTTGGCGTTTTGAATGCTTACAAATCCATGCACCAGGAAGGCAACAACCCTACCGAGAAAAACTTTCTCTACCATGAAGATCCCAAAATAGGACAGATGGCAGTGTCCCTGCTGACAGATAAGCATCAGATCAGCCCCAACTGGTCAAAATTTTACAAAGGCGATATACCGCAAAGGGAAGATCTTTACAAGGAAGAGGTTCTTTCAAGCATGACCTACCTCAAACTAAGAAAAGTGAAACGACTGATCCTGGAGAACCAGGCAGATCTTGAAAAGGAAAACAATGACGAGGATACGATGATCCTGCTGCAGACCCATCTTCACCTGAAACAAGCAGAAATGGAATTGATGAAGGCCATTGGAACCGTCATCTTCAGATGATTCTTTTATTATCGTTGCACAACAACCGGGAAGCACCAAACCAACAACCCCCAACCTTCTACTGCGGATCCACATTCACCTGAACATGCACTGATTTGAAATGTGCATCATTCAACATGATGGCCATCACTTGTTGTATATGGTTCCTGGCCAGGGTATTTTTTGAACCATCCCTGGGCAACTTAAGGAGAATCTCGTAGATATATTTGTTGCGAACCCTGTTCACTACTGGTTCTGCTGGTCCAATCAAATAATCACCAAACATGGGCTGGATGCGGCTTGCAAAAAAATCTGCAGCATTCAGGGCCTTCAGTTTATCGGTATGCCTGAAAAACAACTGGATCAGTCTTGTATAGGGTGGATAGTGGAACATCTTGCGTGATTCCATCTCCATGGTATAAAAAGCCTTGTAATCGTGTGCCGCCACCAATGCAATGATGGGATGGCCAGGATTGGATGTTTGAATGATCACAGCCCCTTGTTTCCCTCTTCTTCCAGCCCTGCCACTCACCTGTTCCATGAGTTGAAATCCACGCTCATTTACCCTGAAATCAGTGAAGCTCAACAAACCATC
>JBJOOI010000404.1:0-3117 GCA_046051375.1 Bacteroidota bacterium
CACCAGTGCAAATACCACAATGATGATGTATGACAGCTTAGCACCTCGACCTTCTCCAAAACGGAAACTGATCCATTGCGCACCCGTCATTGCATTGCTTCTCCGCATCCAAGCGGCAAGAAATACGAAGACAAACACCTGGTTCCATACAGGCCAGAGCCATGGAATCCAGGCGCTTTTGAGCCCATATACAAACAGGATCATGACGGTCCACATGGTTCCACTGATGTCCCACATGCCAGATGCATTGGACAAACCAAGCATGTACCATTTCATGGTATTGCCTCCAAGGAAATAAGATGAAAGGTCTTTTGACGCCCTTTTAGACAAATAAAATCCCAAAAAAAGTGTCATGACCAGATAGGCCATGATGATCAATAAATCAATCCAATGCAGTTGCATGCGTCAAGTTAATTCTTTTATTATAATTTTTATAAACCCAAATCAATTTATTAATTATTTTTAAAAACAAAAACAACAATTTTGAAAGAGATACGCAAGCAATATACATCCATCAATAATATACGGATTGGAGCATTGGCCATGTTGATTTTCTTGGGATTCATGTGCAGTCTATCCTGTAAGAAAAACAATAGCGGCACAGGGACTGGAGGAACAATCCCTACACCCCAACCGCCGCCTTCACCCGTTTGGGATGTCAACGCCATGAGGGGTGTATGGATTACCACTACGGCAAGCACTGCATTAGACAACAACGACAATATTTTACAGACGGTTGACAACTGCAAAAAAGCGGGGATAAACAACATATTCGTGGTGGTCTACAACAATGCCAGGACCATTTATCCGAGTGAAGTGATGTTCAAGCTAACAGGCAACAGACAACTGGAAAAATTTCAGGGAAGGGATCCATTGAAAGAAATGATTACAGCCGCCAAAACAGCTGGCATCAAGGTACATGCCTGGTTTGAATATGGTTTTTCATCCTCCTACAGTGCTCAGGGAGGATCTATCATTGCTGCAAAACCCAAATGGGCAGCAAGGGACCAGAATGGTGCACTGGTTGTAAAAAACGGGTTTGACTGGCTGAATGCTTTTGATCCTGAGGTACAACAATACATGATCGATCTGTTCAAGGAAGTGGTTTCAAAATATGAAGTGGATGGCGTTCAGGGTGATGACAGACTGCCTGCACTCCCCTCTTCTGCAGGATATGATGATTATACCATTGCCCAGTATAAGCTTGAAAACAATGGAGCTTTACCACCCACCAATATCAAGGATGCAGGATGGTTGAACTGGCGGGCCAAAAAGCTAAACGCATTCATGAAGCGCCTTCACAGAGAAATGAAAACATTGAAACCAGGCATTCAGGTAACCATGTCTCCAAGTGCCTATCCATGGGCCTTGGAAGAATATTTGCAAGATTGGCCAACATGGGTAGACAGCAGTTGGGTGGATGCCGTCATCCCACAATGTTATCGCTATGACAATGCTGCATACACAGCAACCCTATCACAGCAAAAATTGTATTACAGGAACAACAATATTCCCTTTTACCCCGGAGTACTCATCAAATCTGGAACCTATTTGGCTTCATCCGGATTTCTTTCACAAATGATCCAGGGCAACCGCAACAATGGATTCAAGGGTGAAGTATTCTTTTTCTATGAAGGTGTGAAAGAATCCCTGCCATGGTTTCAGGGACAATACCCTTTTATAAAATAACAAGGCCGGAACTGGTCCGGCCTTGTGTAAATCTTTCATCAATTGATTACCAACCTGGATTTTGTTTCAGGTTAGGATTCTTGTCCAGCTCTCCTTGTGGTATAGGCCAGAGTTTGTATTTAACATCGGTATTAGACCTTATCTGATTTCTTGTATTCAATCTTTTGGCCAATGTAGCACTATAATTAGGCACTCCGTCTGCATCAAAACTCGGCGCTGCAGCAGGATCAGTGGGGGTCAATGAAACACCAACTACAGGACCTGTCATGGCCTTGTTGTAAATATCCCATCTCCGCAAATCCATCAACCTTAACCCTTCGCCACCAAATTCAACTGCCCGCTCCCTTCTGATTAATTCCCTCAAGGCAGCTTGGGTACCTGTTGTAACAGCAGGTTGACCGGCACGCGTCCTGACTGCATTGATTGCAGCAAAAACAGTCGGATCAATTTCATTGAGTTCAATTTTGGCCTCGGCGTAGGTCTGCAAAATATCTGCATAACGCATGAGGATATAACCGGTTTTGGTTTCCCAGGAATATTGGGTTGAATCAATGTATTTGCTCCATACATATCCGACACCACCTGAAGATCCTGTAGAGCCAGCGAACCATGGAGAATTGAGGAATCCAATCCAGTCAATATTGCTGGCAACATTGTCATAACGGTTGGTGCTCCAGTTCCATTTGATGCGCACATTGGTATAGATATTGTAGATGGTGCGTTCTTTGGGCTGTACATAAGGCAGTGATGGTGATTTTGCTGTATTGTGCACCATCGTATCTCCTTGTGAATAAATGGTCCATTTCAACCTGCTGTCGCGGTTGGCTGAAGGAGGAGATTGGTCGATCCTTCTGCCATCCTTCATTTCATAGCGATCAAACAATGGCTGTGAAGGGAAATGACTGCTCTGAGAAGTTCCCACCTGGCGGGGAATCGTTAAAACGGACAGCCAGTTTTGAGGATCCAATACATCGGTTGGATAGGTCTGTGCAAAAAGGATTTCACGGTTTGCATTGGTGCGCTGGCCGGCCAACATGAACAAATCGGTATAGCGAGGGTTCAGTCCATAAGCATTCATATCGATAACAGCTTTGGCTGCTGTTGCAGCTGTTCTGTTGTCTTTGATCAGCATGGCCAACTTGGCTTTGAGGCCAAGAGCAACACCTTTGTTCACCCTGCCATACAAAATAACGGGGCTAGCTCCGGCTGCATCAAACAATGAAGCGGCTTCATCAAGATCCTTGTACAATTCCTGGGTAGCGGTAGCAACAGGCGTTCTTGACAATGTCTCATACTCTGAAGGCAACAATGGTTTGGTGTAGAAGATGGGATCACCAAACCATCCCATGAGGTGATAATAAGCCCAGGCACGGAGCACAAGACCTTCGGCCCTGATGCGGCTATAGGTTCTTGGAGCAGCTGCAGCCT
>JBJOOI010000405.1:0-2520 GCA_046051375.1 Bacteroidota bacterium
ATTGGTTGTGCTGACAATGATTGCCCTTAAAATTGCCAAAGCGAAGCAGACCATCAGCAATGATCGCTTCCTGCACCTCATGCATGAATTGAATGCCGTCCCTGGGAAAGTGGAAGCGGTGCTGTCCAATACTGATGCTATTCAGGCCATTGCCCAAAAGCACGCAATGGCTGGCAGTTTTCTGTACCTCGGAAGGGGCTACAATTTCCCTGTATCGCTTGAAGGGGCTTTGAAGCTCAAAGAGATCTCCTATATCCATGCTGAGGGCTACCCGGCTGCAGAAATGAAGCATGGTCCCATTGCCCTGGTAGACGAAAATTTGCCCGTGCTTTTCGTCGCCACAAAAGATGCCTACCACGAAAAAGTCATCAGCAACATGCAAGAGATCAACGCAAGGAAAGGAAAATTGATTGCGGTGGTAACAGAGGGGGATCAGTCGATCGATTCACTTACAGGAGATTTGATTTTCGTTCCAGAAGCAGATGAACTCATTGCTCCCATCATCAATGTGATTCCGCTTCAGCTATTGTCATACTATATCGGCACAGAGCGGGGGCTTGATGTTGATCGTCCAAGAAATCTTGCAAAAAGTGTTACCGTGGAATAGCGCCCCAAATTAAAATTATGAACAATATTGTCAAAAGTCCGATTACCTCCATTGGATATGATTTTATTCCAAATGCATATTTACCTGAAGGGAAAGATGAGTACCATCTTCGAAACAGGTTTAACAAAAGTGGGATAGAGTTCAGAGGCCTGAAGGCATCAGAACTGGAGATTCTTGTAAGAAATAACAATTCCTCAGATAACTGGAACAATGTCTTGGTTTCATCACAGTTTGATCCACATCTTGTTAAAGGCTGCAGTTTTTTTGGCCTGATCAGGATTGGCAAATTGGAACCACTTTCTCTCGAGTTTCACGGACTCAGGTTGCCCGTAGGACTTTTCAATTCCACGATCATCAATTGTGATTTTGGTGATAATGTAAGCATACACAATGTGAATTATTTTTCCCATTTTGTCGTGGGAAATGAAGTGATCATCGCCAATGTCAATGAGCTGGCCACCACCAGTACCGCCAAATTTGGCAATGGTGTCATCAAAGAGGGCGAAACAGAAAATCAACGAATCTGGCTGGAGGTCTGCAATGAAAATGGCGGAAGGAAAATTCTTCCATTTGATGGTATGCTGACGGCAGATGCCTATCTCTGGTCCAAGTACCGGGATGATCAGGCCTTGATGAATGCATTTTATGCCTTTACGGAGCAGAAGTTTGACGCAGCAAGAGGGCATTATGGATTGATCGGAGATCGAACCGTGATCAAGAATTGCAAGATGATCAAGGATGTGCAGATTGGTACAGATGCTTATATTAAAGGTGCCAATAAAATCAAGAACGTTACAGTGAACAGTTCTGCCGAAGCCTCCACACAAATTGGGGAAGGGTGTGAACTGGTCAATGGCATCATTGGTGTTGGCTGCAGAATCTTCTATGGGGTAAAGGCAGTAAGGTTTTTTATGGCATCCCACTCACAATTGAAATATGGTGCGCGACTGATCAATTCATACCTGGGAAACAATGCAACCATTTCCTGTTGTGAGGTTTTGAATTCATTGATTTATCCATTCCATGAGCAGCACCATAACAATTCTTTCTTGTGTGCATCTTTGCTGATGGGGCAGTCAAATGTTGCAGCAGGTGCCACCATTGGATCGAACCACAATTCCAGGGGTGCTGACGGAGAATTGATCGCTGGCCGGGGGTTTTGGCCCGGACTCTGCGTGAGCCTCAAGCACAATTCCCGGTTTGCCTCTTTCTCATTGCTTGCCAAGGGAGATTTTCCTTTTGAATTGAATATTCCCATTCCGTTTTCCCTGATCATCAATGATCCTACTGCCAATGAACTCAGGATCATCCCTGCTTATTGGTTCCAGTACAATCATTATGCTTTGCAAAGAAACGAATGGAAATACAAGGATCGTGATGCAAGGGAAACCAGGGAAATTGCGCTGGAGTACAGGAGTCTTGCTCCAGACAGCATCAATGAAATTTTCAATGCACTCGATCTGCTTGCTTTGTTTGCTGGCAAGGCCTATTTTAAGCATTTGTCAAAAGAAATACCTGCTGATGAAATGTGTAGGGCCAAGGGTAGGGAACTTTTCATCAATGATGATAAACTTTTGGATGACCTTGAAATACTTGCTGAAGGTTTTGAAAACAGCAAAAGAAAAGTTGTGATATTGAAGGCCAGAAAAGCCTATGCCTCTTTCACTGAAATGGTGCGATATTATGCAGTTGGTCAAATGGCAACAAAGTACAGCACAGCTCATTCAAGTGATGGCTTGCTTCATTTGAGGTCCAGCTCATATGTACCATCAAGGGAAGAATGGGTGAACATCGGTGGGCAGCTTGTTCCCTCATCATCCCTTGCTGTTTTGTTGGAGGAAATAAAATCAAGTAAATTGAACAGCTGGGAAGCCGTTCATCTTGCCTACAAGCAACTCGCAGATTCAAGTCCG
>JBJOOI010000406.1:0-2518 GCA_046051375.1 Bacteroidota bacterium
TTCGGTGAGGTACTTCACATCTTCGCTTTCCAACAAGGCCTTTACATGGGAAGCGTTCAGCACATCACCTGCAGTTTCAAAAACGGTTGCAGGTACACAACTGGGAGCGCCAAAATTGAATTTGAATGGAACGGTCTTTCCATTGTCAATCATGAACCTTACGCCCTCCATTCCACAAACATTGGCGATCTCATGGGGGTCACTTACTGTTGACACTGTACCATGAACAACTGCCAGCCGTGCAAAAGCCGCTGGAATAAGCATGGAGCTTTCAATGTGTACATGGGCATCTACAAAACCAGGGCAAATAAAAGGCAGTGCGGGATCAGGGGAAATGCGGTCAAGCATTTCAATGGAATGGATGCTCCCCTCTCGGACTTCAATTGAGGCAGGTGTCAAACGCCTGCTTAGGCAGTCTACCAGATTACCTTTGATGGTGAATTGATTCATGGACCGGAATTTACGAATGATTTGGTTGTTTAAATGCATGGATTTACCGCTGGTGTAGAAAAATCAACATTTAACAGAGAAGTTATTTGATGAAAGGCAAAGCACATTATCTTGCAGACAAATACAACATCATGAAACTGATCAAACACCTTTCATTAGCAGTCGTAGGCTTACTCATGTCTGCGATGTCCTTCGCACAAACTGCAGATGAGATTGTTGCAAAACACATTGCAGCCATCGGCGGAGCAGACAACTGGAAAAAAATAAACAACATGAGGCAGGAAGCCACCCTGAGTGTCCAGGGAATGGATATTCCAGTTGTTATTACCGCAGTCCACAACAAAGCCACAAAGCAAGAATACACTGTAATGGGGATGACTGGATATTCCATCATCACTTCAGAAGGTGGATGGAATTTCAATCCAATGCAGGGCCAAACCAAGCCTGAACCCATTACACAGGATGAATTGAAATATGGCAAAGACAATCTCGACCTTCAGGGCGATTTTGTTGACTACAAAGCCAAAGGTCATAGCATCCAACTGATGGACAAGGAAGATATTGAAGGCGTTGAATGCTTAAAGATTAAACTGACCAGAAAAAGTGGCAACGAGTCGATTTTCTTCTTCGACCCGAAAACATATTATATCGTGCGCACGAGTTCAAAAATGTCTGCCAATGGTCAGGAAGTTGAATCAGTGGTGAACATGAGCAACTACCAGAAATTACCCGAAGGGATTGTTATTGCTTATACCATTGAAAGCACCGCTATACCTGCACCCATCACAGTTACCAAAGTGATTGTCAACGGAAAAATTGATGAGGCTGTTTTCAAAGTTGTAACACAATAAACATATTTTCAAACACCCAAACCCGGTCCTAAGCCGGGTTTTTTTATTAAAACAAGACCATGAACATTTCATTTAAATCCATAGGAATCGCTGCTTTTTGCACTGCGATGTTTTCCTTTGCATCTGCACAAACAGAAGTGAATTCAAGCAGTTTTGGTACCCTCGAAGCAAGGGTACTTGGCCCTGGCACCATGAGCGGCAGGATCTCTGCCATTGAGGGAGTAGACGCAGAGAATGGCAAAACCCTCTACATTGGCACAGCCGGTGGAGGGATTTGGAAAACAACCAATGCCGGAGCTTCCTTCAAACCTGTTTTTGACAAGTATTGCCAGAGCATCGGAGCCATCGCCATCGACCAGAAAAATCCCAAAGTTGTTTATGCCGGAACAGGCGAGAGCAACATGCGCAATTCTGTATCCATCGGCAATGGTTTCTACAAATCCACCGATGCAGGAAGCAACTGGAGCAAGATCGGTGGACTTGATTCAACCGAACATATTGCAAAAATTGCCATTGATCCCACGAATTCAAATACCATTTATGTTGCTGCACCCGGTCCACTCTGGAGCGACAGCAAACACAGGGGCCTCTACAAATCGGTTGATGCTGGAAAAACATTTGAAAAAATTCTCTTCATCTCTGACAAAGCGGGATGTGCAGACATTTCCATCGACCCGAGCAATCCCAATACCCTCTACGCAACCACCTGGGAATTCAGGAGAACCCCCTACTCATTTTCATCTGGCGGAGAAGGTAGCGGCATCTGGAAAAGCATGGATGCAGGAAAAACCTGGAAACAACTTGAAAATGGATTGCCCTCAAAGCCCATTGGCAGGACGGCCCTTGCGGTCTCCCCTTCTTCTCCGAACAACCTCTTGGCGATCGTTGAAGCAAAACAAACAGGCTTGTACATTTCAGCCGATGGCGGTGCAAGCTGGAAACAGCAAAGTGCTTCACTCAATGTAGTATCAAGACCATTTTATTTCAGCACACTGGTGATTGACCCCAAAGATTCCAAAAGGGTTTACCGCCCAGCTTATTCATTTTCTTATTCAAGTGACGGAGGATATTCTTTTGCAGAAGCCAGTGGTGAGGGAGGATGGGTACACAGTGACCATCACGCACTCTGGATCAACCCATCGAATACCAATCAGCTTTACCTGGGAACGGATGGTGGCGTTTACATGAGCCTTGACAGGGGCGCTACCTGGACCTTT
>JBJOOI010000407.1:0-2513 GCA_046051375.1 Bacteroidota bacterium
GTCAAGCGAAGGGCTGTTTCATCAACAAATATTCGTTCGGTTGAGTTTGATAAAAAACAATATGTATCATTGGCAGCAATTGCTGCTCAATATGGATATCAATTGAGCAACAAAGATGAAAAACTTTTCATCCTGCACCGATCAAAATCAGTGTTAGAAAATATCGATGAGGGCCTCTACGCTTCGATTGTAACCCAATTTGATTCACCCGAAAAATTGGCTGATCCGGATATAGCAACCAAATACATCCCTATGTTGAGCAGGCAGGGCAAGTGGACGGATCATGTAAAGGTAACAGAGGAGCAACAGAAAATATTGAATGGGGAAGAAACCAAATGGAGCTTCACACCAAAAGATAAATTTGATTTTACTGGATTCGATCAAAAAAGATTAGGATCGGCAGTACCTGCACCAGGCGTATATCCCAGAATATTGTTCAGCGAAAAGGATATCCCGATGATGGCCGAAAATATCAGGCAAGCCAAAATCGGACAAATGAGTCTGATGGAAATTGAGTATTTGTTGAAGTCAAGCTGGTGGGATGAAAGCACCAGCGATGGGAAGGTTTTCATGAAATTATACAAAGGTGAGCTGGATAGTTTGCAATGGCCAGGTCCAGGCCCGATACCCAATGCGCCACCCACATCTGTTCCACATCAATTCAATGGACAAAAGCCAGGAATCTATAATTCACATGTGAGTTATGTTCCGGAGTCTTTGAGCCTTATGGCATTGTATTGTTTATTGACGCATGATGATAAACATGGACAACAAGCGGCTCGTGCAATCGTCAATTATTTTAAACTCCGCGAACCCTTGATCGATGAATGGAATGCAATCAGTGATCTTGAAATGGGTTCCAGTTATACGCGACCTGATGGGTATACAATGGAAATCAATGGTAATGGAGCTTCAACCACATGGCGGAATATTCATGGGTTGGTAGCACACATGAACCTTGGACTAAGCCTTGATTTTGCTGGTAAGTGGATGAATGAAGATGAGAAAAAAACCATGTATCGGATCATTGCCAAAGCCACTTATGGAAGACGTGCCTATGGACAGGATGGACCTGCACGATTTAGAGATGTGAACTGGGTCAATTGGGATCTCACTAATTTTCTGGCCTTGGCCGCCATTGAGGGTCAAGAGGGTTTTGACCAGGAAGCATACGATCGAAATGTAGAAACAATCAAAGCATTTTGTGAATGGGGAATCGATTCTTCCGGTGTGATCTATGAAAGCAATGGGAAAACACCAGGAGGCATGCAGTTCCAAATCCTTTCGATGATTGCCTTGGCAAGAAGAGGGGAGAATTTATGGGGTCATCCGCATATCCGAAAATTATTAGAGGGACAGATTCAAATGACTTCACCCAATGGCACGGTAATTGTAAACAGTGGAACACAATATGTTCCATTCAGCCAGCAGCAATTTTCTTTACAATCCGTAAATGAGTTTAAAGCATTTTATCCTGGCAATAAGTCAGCAGATTATTTATTGGCCCAGGCGAAAACATTTTATCAGAAAGATGAAAGCTTTGTAGAATCGATGAGAGAATGGCTAATTGATGATTTTACACCTTCGACTTTTGAAGCTAAATTAAAGAAGACATCCCGACTCAGAATGCCAAGTCCGATGTACCCTGGATTTGTACATGGTCTTCTATACGATATCGATTACAATCCTTCAGTCACCCGAAAAGACCTTCATTTACCATTGGATTTTAGTGCCCCTGTTCACGGTGTGTACTCGGGCTATAGTGATGCAAGTACAAAAGCAGTATGGATGAATATGATGGTTCGACCCAATCATTATTTGGGAGCAGGGCATCATCATGCCGATGCTGGTATGTTTCATTTTTCAGCATTGGGAGTTGATTGGTTTACAGAAAGTCCTTTCACACAGGCTTATGCTGGCAAATATCATAACCAGGTTTTAGTTGATGGCGTTTCAGAAGCAGAAAACAGCACCGGAACTGGTTTGGCCTATCAGGCACCAGCAACATATCTGGGAATGAATCAATCGCATGCAGGAAGTTTTGCCACTGCTGATCTGACCAATTCCTATACCTACCGCTTGTTGACCCAACCCCCTTCCATTTGGGACTCTACATTATCTTCTATGCATTGGGAACTTGATCCATCTCCTGAGAATTTAAAAAAATTTGCCGGTACCTCAAGATATAAAATGCGTCCCTGGTGGCCCACATACACCTACTCAAATTACATAGCTACATCAAGAGCCAAATTCAATCCCATGCAATATGTGTTTCGGACCGTTGGTCTGGTAAGAGGAAAACATGCATATGGGGTTATTGTGGATGATCTGAAGAAAGATGAACAAAAACACAATTATCAATGGACTGCAATGTTAAATGGTGGCGTTTGGAAAACTGACCACAAAGGCTTGTTGGGATCTCAAATTATTTTAGGGAAGTCCATCTACAAACAAACCGATACCTTGAATAAACAATCCATCAGTCCAAAAATTGGTGATCCTTTACTGCTTGT
>JBJOOI010000408.1:0-3492 GCA_046051375.1 Bacteroidota bacterium
GGAGACCGTTCTTGATGAGTCATCCGTAACTGGTCTCACAGAAAAACAGATTGCAGACGGAACCATTGCGCCGGTCTATGCACAACTGCCCAACATCTTCATCCATACTGGCCTTTTTGCCCTTCAGGAAATCACCACAGACGAAGCCATCCTTCCCTATCGTGGTGGAACTGATTGGGGTGATAATGGAATCTACCTTGATTTGCACAGGCATCAAACCACGAGCAACAATGCCCCGGTAAGAAATACCTGGAACCCGATTACACAGAGCCTCTCTCGTGCCGTTTCTGCCATCAGTTCATTACAAGGAAGCAAAGATCCAAATGCTGCCAAATATGTAGCAGAAGCCAAGGGGATGTATGCATATTATAACATGCTGGTGCTTGATCTCTGGGGTGTAATTTTTGTTAAAGAGGATCCGGGCGCTACATCCAAGATTGTTCGTGGAGAAGAGGCGGTTGAATACCTGAAAAAGGTATTGCTTGAAGTGGAGCCTTTGCTGGACAACACCACCGGACCGGGTCGTCTTACCAAGGCTGGTGTTTGGGGCCTGCTTGCCAAGTTGCACTTGAACGCTGCTGTTTACCGCGACCGATATGCTGCAAGCTTTACTTTCAAGAATGAGGACATGGATAAGGTGATAGAGTACACCTCTAAAATCATCTCATCAGGTCAATTTGCATTGTCTCCTGATTATTGGGCAATTTTCAATGACGAAAACAATACCAACAAGGAATTGATTTTTGCAGTTGACCAGCGCGCAGACCTGAATGGTCATAACAGGCTTGCCTATTTTTCCCTTTCAGGTGATCAGTTTCCGCTACCATCATTTACTGGTGCCAACGGAACCGATGGTCCTGCCATCACACCGGATTTTTACAGAACCTGGGTTGATGCTTATGCACCCACAGATCCAGCAGCTGCAGACCCAAGGTTTTATCAAAAGAATATTACCGTCGATCCAGTGACACAAACGGCTTGTTATGACGCTGCTTCTTACAGGATTGACAGGGGTATTTTGCGCGGGCAACAGTTTGGATTGATCAGGACTGCCGGTGTTTTTGAAAGATGCCCAGACGGCAAATTCAGGGTAGGAAGATTGTTCAACAATACCAGGAACAGGCCTACAACACCAGTTCTGCATACAGAAAGAATTGATTTCACTACAGCCGGAAGTGATTATGCAACTGGTTTCCGCGTTTTGAAATTTGAGTTTGGAAAAAAATCAGTCAGTGGTAGGAATTTTGGTGAAGCAGATATTCCCATTGTTCGCTTGGGTGATGTTTACCTGATGCGTGCCGAGGCCAGGCTGCGCAAAGGTGATGCTGCTGCCGCACTTACCGATGTCAATGCAGTAAGGACTTCACGCACTGCAAACGGAGTGAGCAGGGCCCTCCCCTCAGTAAACCTGGATCAGCTTTTCAGAGAGCGTGGCTTCGAGTTGTACTGGGAGCTTCAAAGAAGAACGGACATGGTTCGTTTTGGAAAGTTTGAATCAACTTGGACTGAAAAATCCAGCACAGACAGAAACAAGCGCGTTTTCCCGATTCCTCAAACTGCCATCGATGGTGCATCCAACCTTCCTGGTTATTTGAAGCAGAATCCTGGCTATTGATTTTCATCTTCAACAGATTCAAAGGCAGATGGTCATTCCATCTGCCTTTATTATTTTAGAACTGTTCAGTAGCTTAAAGGCTAACGTGTAGTCCCTTTGTGTCCTCTCTAAATGCTTGCTCTTCATCATAAGTCAACTTATTTTAGGACGAGGCAGGTCTAAAATGAAAAGCCACTGATGATCATCAGTGGCTTTTAAAGAAGCAATTAGAATAGCCTTAATAATTATTTAGGCAATACTACTGTGTCAATAACATGGATAAGACCATTGTTGGCGCCAAGGTCGGTAGCAACAACTGTTGCAACACCACCCTTTTCGTCAGTCAAAATCACTTTTCCAGCTTTAACAGAAGCAACCAAGCTTCCGCCGCTTACTGTTTTAACTGTTACTGATCCACCGCCATCTTTGATGGCCTTGAGTACTGCAGCAGCATTCAGGCTTCCTGCAACAACATGGTAGGTCAGGATTTTTGCAAGCGTAGCCTTGTTTTCAGCTTTCAACAGTGTTTCAACAGTTCCAGCAGGAAGCTTTGTAAACGCTGCATTGGTAGGTGCGAAAACGGTGAATGGTCCTGCGCTTTGCAAAGTTGCTACCAGGTCAGCAGCTTTTACAGCAGCTACCAAAGTAGTGTGATCTGCTGATCCAACAGCAACATCAACGATTGTTTTTTGAGCATTTGCTCCAAGTGTCATGGTAATGAGTGCAAGAACAGATAATGCGAGTGATTTGATTTTCATTTGTGTTATTTTAAACTAGAACATCAAATAGAGGAAATAGTTGTGGGTTTCATCTGCCTTTTTTATTTTATCTTGTTTCTGAAATACAACCAGATCATGAAAAAAATATGTTCAGCCTTTACAAAAAGCCCTTAATGTAATCAGCATAAAGGAAACGGAGCGCATTGAGCGTGCCCTTTCTGCGGATGATATGCAAGGAAGAAGAACATTCACCCCTGGTATTGAAAAGGCGGCCAACTTCATAGCTTCTGAATTTGAAAAAACCGGTCTTCAAAAATTTAACAATGGAAATACCTACACCATTACCCAAAAAATCCTGGTCAATGGTGTAGAGCTCGATGCTAAAAAAGCCATCCTGGTTTCGCCTTCAAAATCATTGATTGCAGACAACAATGCAGGATATGAGCTGGTGACTATTACTGGTAAAATGAATTTTCCCACCGAGGCCAGAAAGGCCCTGGGTGCAAAGAAAAATACAGTAGTACTTGTTGATACCGCCCATGCCACCATGTTTGGAAGGTTTGCACAGATGCGCTCACAATTGTATTCAAATCAGCCCAATGTCATCATGCTGCTTGTTGATAAAGCGCCCAGCTCTTTTCGTGTTGAATTGAGCCAGGAACTGACCGAGATGCCTTTGGCCAATGTGGTGGGCATCATTCCAGGCAAATCGAAGGCCAATGAGTACGTAATTTTTTCTGGCCATTATGATCACCTGGGCATCAACAGCAAAAAAATGGAGAACAACGATTCCATCTACAACGGAGCCAATGATGATGCTGCAGGCACTACGGCCATGATCATGTTGGCCAAGTATTTCAAGAAACTAAATGATAATGAGCGCACATTGGTCTTTGCTGCCTTCACTGCAGAAGAGATTGGCGGATTTGGCGCCACCTATTTTTCCAAGCAATTTGATCCTGCACAGGTGATGGCCATGTTCAACATTGAAATGATCGGAACCGAAAGCAAGTGGGGGAAGAACAGTGCCTATATTACCGGTTTTGAGAAAACAAACATGGGTGAAATTTTGCAGAATAACCTGAAAGGAACCGATTTTACCTTCCATCCGGATCCTTATCCAACGCAGCAGTTGTTCTACCGTTCAGACAATGCAACCCTTGCCAGGCTTGGTGTTCC
>JBJOOI010000409.1:0-3099 GCA_046051375.1 Bacteroidota bacterium
CCTTGTTTGAAAACAACTACAAGTACGGAGTACAGTTCGGAATGCCTTTGTTCCAGCGGGAAGCCAGGGGTGAGTATTCAAAGGCCAAGATCAAATTGGCTGATGTGGATTACAAGACAAGACAGACAAAGCTGGAAATAGAGAACAAGGTAAAATCCAGTTTCAACGATATCCTGGCACTGCAAACACAGTCTTTGTTGTTTCAGGAAAATTTGCGCAACCAGGCCCTTTTGCTCAAGGCAGAAGAAGCAAAATTTTCCATTGGTGAGAGCAGCATGTTTCTTGTCAATTCCAGGGAAATCAAATTGCTTGAAACCAGTCAAAAACTGGCTGAACTCAAGACAAAATTTTTCAAATCCCTGTTGGGCGTTCAGTGGGCGGCGGGGCAGTTAAGATGACATGCTTGATTTTCTTTCTTTTCCAGGTATAGGTGATATGAATCTTTCCATCATTTGTTTGAATGACAAATGGGTAGGAAAATTCTGCACCTGCTTCATTTTCAAGGATCGCATAAGGCTCCCAATGTTTTCCATCATTGGAGATGGCAACATTCAGAGGAGAACGACCACCCCATCCTTCTTTTACTGAAGCAGGTGGCTTTACATTGTTGTATACCAGGAGGTGTCTTCCGTCTTTTAATGTGATGGCAGCAATGCCAGAATTGTTGTTGGGCATTTCAGTTTGTGCCAGCGGGCTCCAGGTTCTTCCATTGTCGTAGCTCCAGGTTTCATTGATGGTCCTGTTCTGGCTCCTGCAGAGTGCCTGCAAGGTGAATGCATTGTGCCTGAGTATTGCTGGTTGAATGCCTGAGATGGGATTGGCATCATTCAAATCCGGTCCCTTGCTCCAGGTCTTGCCATTGTCTTTGGTAAATTCAAAATGCACTTTCCATCCCCCTTTTTCTGTGCTGGAAGGACAAATCAACAATCCATCGGCGAGATAAGGTTGATTCCTGATAGGTCCAAGGATTCCTTCCGGAAGTGCTTCAGACTTGCTCCATGTTTTGCCAAAATCCGACGAACGTTTCATCCAGCCTGTCCACCCCTGAACATAGGGGCCAATCTTGTAAAAAAGCAATAACTCATTGTTTTCTGCAAGAAACAGGACAGGGTTGTAACAGGCATACCTTGTGCTGTCATTGATGAAACCGTCTGCAGCCAATGCCGGTGCAGACCATTTCCCTTTTTCATAATGGCTTGTATAAATGTTGACATCCCTATATCCCTCTTTTGTACCGCCAAACCAAGCAGCAATCAATCCTTTGGGGGTTTCAACAATGGTTGATGCATGGCATTCGGGGAAGGGTGCGGATTCATAAATGAATTCATCCGCAATGATGCCTTTTCTATCTGTTGAAGGGATGCTGCTGCGTTGAACCTGGGCAACAACGCTGGTGCTGAGAAAAAGGAGAGGGAGTAGCCATTTCATGATTGAATATAATGAAGATTCCCATTTTATCGATTGATCATTGAAGAACAATCGCGGGGCGCTTTACGGTAAATGGATTGATAATGCTCCTTTTAACAGAACCTTGTCTTAATTAGGACATCCAGTCACTACTTTCGCCCAAATTTCCCAGATACATGAAGAGGATTGACACAAGATGCAAACTGTTTTTCACGTTATTTCTCATCATTTTCTTCAACAGTGCTTTTTCCCAATCTGGTTTCAGGATAACCGGTAAAATAGTTGATACCACTGAAAAAACAATCCTGGTAAATGCCAATATTGTTTTGCTGGCGGCCAGGGATTCTTTGCTGATATCATCCGTTCGATCCACCAGTGAGGGAAAATTTGAGTTCAACAACATCTCTAAAGGGCAATACATCCTGCTGGCCTCTTTCCCGAAATATGCTGATTTTATTGACAGGGTGGAAATATCGAACCAGGACAAGCATTTTGATCAGATACCAATGTTGACTTCCTTTTATTTGATGAAGGAAATTGTCATCAAGAATGCAGCAGCCATAAGAATCAAGGGGGATACCACAGAATTTACCGCAGACAGCTTCCGTGTTACCCCGAATGCAGATGTGCAGGAACTCCTGCGCAAGATGCCTGGATTTCAGGTGAACGCCAAAGGTGAAATTACCGCACAGGGCGAAAAAGTACAGAAAGTATTGGTGGATGGGGAAGAGTTTTTCAGCGACGACCCTGCAGTGGTTACAAAAAACCTCAGGGCGGATGCCATTGAAAAAGTCCAGTTATTCGATAAGAAATCAGATCAGGCTGCATTCACTGGAATTGAAGACGGTGAGCGCACAAAAACCATCAACCTTAAAATCAAGGAAGACAAAAAAAACGGATTTTTCGGCAAGGCAGAAGCCGGATCAGATGCTGGAAAATATAACATGGGCAAATTGATGGTCAATGCCTTCAAGGGCAAAAGAAAAATTGCGGGCTATGTCACTACAGCAAACAATCAATTTGAAGGATTGAATTGGGAAGAGTCAAGTGATGATGTACAGTGGTGAGGGGGATTATGAGGAAAACAAGGGGCTGCCCAATCAGCAAACAGTAGGCGCTTTTTATGGCAACAAGTGGAAAAATACAACAACAGGAAATTCAGGGCAGTACCAGCGGTTGGGTACTGAACTAACGGGCACTGGTTTTAACAAGACCCTGCTCGATGGGTATTCTTTGGACAGCTACACTAAGACCCTGCAATCCCAGGATAGAAAACGCTACAAGTTCAGCAGTACAAATGAATGGGGAACAGATAGCACCGGACTTTTTAAATTTGTCATCAAAGGTACCAATACCCTACGAGCGGCGCAGGCAAATATCGAAGCAACAACCTTGCTCGATAACCAAAATAAAATCAACCAATCCAACAGAAGCACGACCTTGAATGAGAATGACAAGTCGCTGTCATCCAACCTCAGCTTCCGGAAAAAATTTGCAAAAAAAGGCAGGAGCATTTCTTTCATCACCGATCTCAGTTTTAATGATAAAAGCCAGGATGCTACTTTAAAAGCAGATAATATTTTCTTCACGGCTGGTCAGTCCAACAGGGTAGAAAATATTGACCAGCAAAAAGAGGCGCAACAACTTGGTTCGTCTATCGCTTCAAATCTGGTCTATACAGAACCCCTGAGC
>JBJOOI010000410.1:0-3600 GCA_046051375.1 Bacteroidota bacterium
AGTGCATTGCAACTCGAAAAAATACAAGAACAGGTCATTCTCATGGATACCATTTCCAAAAGATACTCGGCCTGTGGTGCAAGGATAGGCGCCTTCATTACCAAAAACAAGGAAGTATACCAGGCTGCCATGAAGTTTGCCCAGGCAAGACTGAGTCCTCCAGGTCTGGCCCAGATCCTTGGTGAGGCTGCAGTGGATCTTCCTGATGCTTATTTCGACGAACCGAAGGCAGCATATTTATCCCGCAGGAATCTTTTGGTTCAAAGACTAAATGCGATTCCTGGAGTTTTCTGTCCCACGCCAGGTGGTGCATTCTACGTCATCGCCAGGCTGCCCATCGACGATGGAGACCGTTTCTGCCAATGGCTGCTTGAATCATTTTCTTACAACAATCAGACCGTCATGCTTGCTCCAGCAAGTGGATTTTATGAAACAAAAGGATTGGGGAAAAACGAAGTCAGGCTTGCATATGTGATCAACAATGAAGACATTGACCAGGCCATGGATTGTCTGGAAGAGGCCCTGAAAATATATCCTGGCAAAACAAACTGATCAGAATCGGTTGATGAGAAAAACCCCTCCAATCACCATGGCAGAGCCGTACAAGGTGTATGCATGAATCGTTTCACCGAGCACGATAACAGACAGTATCATCGCAAATATCGGAATCAGGTTATTGAAAGCGGAAGTCTTGACGGGACCGATTGTTTGAATACCTTCATAATACCAAACAAAGCCCAGGACTGAACCACAGATACCAAGGTAGGCAAGGGCCAGCCAAACCGACCAATCTACCTTGGTGGGATAGGTCTCAAAAGGAACAAAGAAAAGGATCATCAAAAAACCCAGGAGAATGGCCCAGGTAGATGCTTGTAAAGGAGTGGTTGTCTTGAGTGCATCCTTTGCAAAGTATGTGTAAAAGGCCCAGGAGATGGGACATCCGAGCATGAATGCGTCTCCCCAGGTAAAGGTGGTGAAGAGTGAAAAAATATCACCCCTTGCAATAACAATCGCAGTTCCTGCCAATGAAAGAAGTACTCCTGCAATGCGTATGCGATTGATGCGTTCTTTACCGAAAAGGGATGAAATCAACCCTCCACCCGTTTCATTCCATTAAAAAAGAAAAAACTGTAAGCAAAAATGCCTGTGCTGCCCAATACCAGCAATTGAAGGAATTGTTTTTTGTTGATGTTCAAGGCCGTTTTGTCTTTCATCAACATCAGGGGTATCATGAAAACTAGCGCAAAAGCATAGCGGAACGATGCACCTGTAAAAGGTTCAAATACCTGCGATGCCATCCTGGTGGCAATGAAAGTGCCGCCCCACATGATCGCTACAAGAATCAGCTTGATGTAAATCACTGCGCGAAGGTAGGTTTTTTCATCAGCCCTCAGCAATCAATCATGGCTTTCACGACCTTGTTGGACGGGTCTGAAAGTTGAGGAAAGCCAGTCAACACATCATCAAACATGAGTCGATGGGTAATCATGGGCAAGGCATCAATCTGACCATTTGCAATGGCTGCCATGACATGACTGAAATCAGCCTTGGTTGCATTGCGGCTGCTCATCAGTGTTGCCTCACGCTTGTGAAATGCCGGATGGCTAAATGAAATCTCCCCGAGCTGTAACCCAACCAGGATGTATTTTCCACCATGAGACATGTAATCAAATGCATTGTTGATGGCCTTTTGATTTCCGGTTGCATCAATGACAACACTGGGCATGTCTCCTGATGTAAACTCCTTCAACATGGCCATTGCATCTTGTTGCAAAGGATTGATGGTGAGTGAAATATCAAAATGGTTTCGGCAGAACTCCAGCCTGTCTTCATTGGTATCCATCAACACTACTTCTGCGCCTGCCAGTTGGGCAAACATTACCAATCCAATTCCAATAGGACCTGCGCCAACGACCAATACTTTTTCTCCGGGTTTGATTTCGGCTCGTGAAACTGCATGGGCACCAATGGCCAACGGCTCAACCAAGGCCAGCTGATCCAGCGAAAGACCACCACTTTTTACCAGTGCATAAGAAGGAACGGATACAAAGGCTGCCATCCCTCCATCAATATGCACCCCGAAGACCTTGATATCAGCACAACAATTGGGCTTGCCATTTCGACAGGCAATACAGTTACCGCAGTAGAAGTAAGGAACAATGGTAAGGGCCTCTCCTTTTTCAAAACCTACGGCATCTCCTTCAACAAATTCAGCTGCCAGCTCATGACCCAACACCCTTGGGTAACTAAAGAAAGGCTGGTTGCCTGCAAAGGCATGGAGATCTGTTCCACAAACACCGATTCGCTTTATCTGGATGATGGAGAATCCAGGTTCTGGTGCTGGCATTTCTTTTTCAATCAACTCAAAACTACCCGGCGTCTGGCAAACAATAACTTTCATGGTTGTAATTGAGCAACCAATTTAATGAAAACTATTGCATTTATAAGCCGATGCATTAAATTGTAACAAACATAATGCCTGCTTGATGAAAAAAATATGGCTGTCGATCATTGCAATTCAACTGTTCACCTTCGCAACCAGCCAGGTGAAAAGAATGCCCTCCTATCCATTGATAACGCATGATCCTTATTTCAGCGTATGGTCGCCCTCTGATGCCTTGAATGCATCGTCCACAGTACACTGGACAGGCACACAACATGCATTGATTGGCATCATAAGCGTGGATGGAAAACCTTACAAGTTTCTGGGAAATTTGCCGGGAGACACAACTCAGTCAATATTGAATGCTAGGCAGCTTTCAGTTGATGTGACTGCCACGCAAACCAAGTACCAGTTTAGTTGTGGGACTGTAAAGCTTTGGGTTAATTTTCTTTCACCGTTGATTGCTTCAGACCTTGACCTTGTTTCAAGACCACTGACCTATGTTGATATCAGCGTTCAATCAGCGGATGGCAAGTTTCATCTTACTGAAATACTGTTCATCGTTTCAGGAGATCTGAGCAAAAATGAAAAAATACAACGGGTAAAGATAGAAGCAGGAAAAAAAGATAATATACAGTACCTGAAAGCAGGGGTTATAGATCAAAAAATACTGGGCAGAAAGGGCGATGATGTAAGAATCGATTGGGGGCACCTTTATCTCGGATCAGGAAGCCCATCGGTCAACCTGAAAGACATCGGCATCGACCAATTGCGCCGTTTTGCAGAGACGGGTGAATTGGTTGCGCATGCAATAGATGATCCATCCCTTCTTTCTGCCTTTTCAAGAAAAACCATTGCACCTGGAAAAGCAGTCAAATCATCCATCCTGCTTGCATATGACGATATAAAATCAATCCAGTATTTTGGAAAAGACCTGGATCCCTGGTGGAAAAAAATTCATGGCAACATGGAAAACCTGCTGCATTCGACAAAAAAATGTATGCTGATGCAACAATGGCAGGAGGAAAAGAATATGCAGAACTCTGTATAGCCGCGTATCGTCAATCCCTGGCTGCACACAAACTGGTGAGGGGAGAAAACAACGAACTGCTTTTCCCACAAAAAGAAAATTTCAGCAATGGCTCCATTTGGACAGTCGATGTAACCTACCCTTCTGCCCCATTGACACTCATCTACAATCCTGCATTGTTGAAAGG
>JBJOOI010000411.1:0-4332 GCA_046051375.1 Bacteroidota bacterium
CATAGACCTTTCCGTCAGCACCGGACCATGATCGCCACTGCTTCCCGTATACAGGGCCGAGCTCACCATCCTCGTTGGCCCACTCATCCCAGATGCCAACACCATTGTCTTTTAGGTACTTGATGTTGGTCTCTCCTTTAAGAAACCAGAGCAATTCATGAATGATGCTCCTGAGGTGCAGCTTTTTGGTGGTTACCATCGGAAAACCATCCTGCAGGTTGAACCGCATCTGGTATCCGAATATGCTTCGGGTGCCTGTTCCTGTCCTATCTGTTTTGTCAGTCCCCTTTTCGATGATATGCCTTACCAGGTCCAAATATTGTTGCATGGTATACTGCTTGATTATTTGATCAGTTCTTGTATCGCACTGCCAACATTGCCACTCGGCATCTGGATTTTCAAAATGGCTCCGAGGGTAGCAGCAATATCACTCATGTACACTTTTCTATGGGTAAGTCCCTGCTTCACGCCCCATCCCATCCAAAGCAATGGAATATGGGCATCATAAGGATACATGGAACCATGGGTTGTGCCGGTATTGGTATTGCTGAAAAAATATCCCGGCCTGTACACCACCTGAATATCTCCTGCCAGCTTATGGTTGAATCCTTTGATGAACATTTCCTTGAATTCGGCGGGAAGATTGACTGCATTGATGGACTCATTGTCAAAAGCCAACAAAACGTCCTCTTCTCTGTTCAATTCTGCAATGAAGTGGGATTTGACAAGCCCAAAATCAAGACCGGCAGAATCTATGGATTTTCTGTTCAGGTACAGCTGATAGTTTGCAGATGCTTCCACCAGTTTTTTCAAACCAAATTTTTTCATGGTTGCTTCCTCCGCTCTCTTGCTTGATCGCATTGTTTTTGCGGGAATCTGGTGTTGTTGAAGAAATGCAGGAACATGGGCAACCGCATGGTCTGCTGTCAGAAAAAATAGATAATTGCCTTTTCCGACTTTCTTGTCCAGGTAATTGAAAAACAATTCAAATTCCCTGTCGAGTTTGATGTAATTGTCTTCAATTTCAACCGCATTAGGACCGAATGCATGCCCGATATAATCTGGAGACGAAAGGCTGATCGCCAGGAAATCAGTGATGCTGTCCATTCCCATAGACTCCGCTTCAACAGCAGCTTTTGAGAATTCCAGGGTCAGGGTATTGCCCCAGGGAGTGGAGGAGATTGCCCCATAACTCTTACCAATATTCGATTCGAGTTTTCTGGGGAATGGATTGCTGTTATATGATGGATTGCTCACATCACTCTGGGTATAGGTTTCAAGAGGATGGCTGAGGTGCCAGTTGAGCTTGTATAATGAATCAACCAGTTTTCTTTGATTGAAAGCGGTTGCCCAAGGGGACAACTCTTTCATGTACCAGGTACTGGACACAAAATTACCAGAACTTGGTTCATACCAATAGGCTGCATCTCCCGCATGACCTGCAGGCAATATGCTTCCCCTGTCCTTGATGGCCACGCCAATTACTTTAGACCTGAAATTGGTGGCCAACTCCAGTTCATCTGTGATGGTGGTTGAGATCAGATTTTTCGGAGACATGGGTTCACCTTTTCCATTTCCGCCAACAATTTTAACAGCCTCATCCTCAACACAATAAACATCCCTTTTCAAAGACCTGTCATACCACTCATTTCCCATGATGCCATTGATGGCAGGAACAGATCCGGTATATACACTGGCATGCCCAGCAGCAGTAACAGTCTGGGCATAGGAAATCTGTGCATTTTCACAGGAAAATCCTTCTCTCAAAACCCTTTTTAACCCGTTCTGACCATACCTGTGCTGGAATTTATAGAGATAATCCCATCGCATCTGGTCCACCATCACGCCAACCACAAGCTTAGGCTTAGCGGAAACACCAGATTTTTTGCCAACAATATTGGATTTAGGAGCATCTCCACGCTGTGCAAAAGCTGCACTGCAGCATACAATCAACAATACAGCAACGATAGCCTTTAGACTTTTCATGAAATTATTTTTGCACCACAAAGGTATGGGAATGTGCTGCTATGCCTATCCGCATTTTATAAATATCCTGAGGGAGAATGGTATTTTTAAAATTGCAGGAAGTTAAATCAAAACTCCAAAGTCTATGGCAGATATTTTTGAAAGACTGATCAAGAACTCTGGTCCGCTTGGTCAACACCGTGAAAGAGCACATGGATATTTTGCCTTTCCAAAACTGGAAGGTGAAATTGGCAGCAGGATGAACTTCAGGGGCAAAGAAAAAATTGTTTGGAGCCTCAACAATTACCTCGGGCTTGCCAACCACCCAGTGATCAGGAAGACCGACGCCGATGCTGCAGCGGAGTTCGGACTGGCATCTCCCATGGGAGCCAGGATGATGAGTGGAAATACCAACCATCATGAAGAACTTGAAAGGCAGTTGGCAGCCTTTGAAATGAAGGAAGATTCCATTTTGCTGAATTTCGGATACCAGGGTATTCTTAGCCTGATCGATGCTTTGTGCTCTCGCCACGACGTGATTGTATATGATGCGGAATGCCATGCCTGTATCATTGATGGTTTGAGGCTGCACCAAGGGCACCGGTTCGTATTCAAACACAATGAAATTGATGATTGCGAAAAGCAGTTGCAGCGCGCCACTGCTTTGATTGAAAAACAAAATGCCGGCGGTATTTTGCTGATCACGGAAGGTGTATTTGGCATGGCAGGAGACCAAGGCAAATTGAAAGAAATCGCTGCCCTGAGGCCAAAATATTCCTTCCGGATGCTGGTGGATGATGCCCACGGTTTCGGAACACTGGGAGAAACAGGTGCAGGTGCAGGCGAAGCCCAGGGTGTACAGGATGAGATAGACCTTTATTTTTCCACCTTTGCCAAATCAATGGCGTCCATTGGTGCTTTTGTTGCCGGGCCCAAACAAATCATAGACTTCGTAAGGTACAATATCAGGAGCCAGATTTTCGCAAAATCACTCCCCATGCCCCTGGTCATTGGAAACCTCAAAAGGCTGGAATTGCTCAAAACACAGCCATCCCTGAAAGCTAAACTTTGGGAAAATGCGTTGAAACTGCAAAACGGCCTGAAGGAAAAAGGGTTTGATATTGGAAAAACAGATTCTGTTGTTACCCCTGTTTATATGAAAGGTGGTGTTGAGGAAGCCACCCATATGGTCACCGACCTGAGGGAAAATTATAATATTTTCTGCTCCATTGTGGTCTACCCGGTCATTCCCAAAGGGCATATCATTTATCGCCTGATACCCACTGCTGTTCATACAGATGAGGAAATACAACTGACATTAAAAGCGTTTGAAGAAACAAAGAAGAAACTGGACCAGGGCCTCTACAAAAGTGAGGCAATTGCACAAATGGCTGAAATTTAATTGATTATCCCTGCTTCGGCAGGGATTTTTTTTGATCTTCCCCAGATGGGAAAGTTAAGAACAAAAAAAAGGGCCAGGATAGAAATCCAGCCCGTTTTAAATCCAATATCCTATGAAAAACCAAAGTAATAACGTGTTAATACGTAGTTATATTGCGTAGCGGTGATAAAAAACTTAATTTAATTTAATCATCTTGGAAAATTCCAAATAAGTTAGCCATCCTCTAACTTTTGAACTCTTTTGTTGTTAAACATCCAAACAGATCATTCCATGAGAAAAGTAGTTGTAGCAGTGACAGGAGCAAGTGGATCAATATATGCAGACCTGCTGATCAGGAAAATGAAAATGATGAGGGAACAATGGGATGACCTCTCCATCATTTTAACTGATAACGCAAAGGATGTATGGGCAACTGAGCTGGGAAATGAGGATTTCTCAAACCTTGGCCTGCCTGTTTATGGAAAGAATGACTTCAATGCACCCTTTGCTTCAGGCTCTGGTCAGTACGATACCATGATCATTGTTCCCTGTTCAATGGGTACGCTTGGCAGGATTGCCAGTGGCATTTCCAATGACCTGATCACCAGGGCTGCAGATGTCATTCTCAAAGAACGCAGAAAACTGATTTGCGTTGCAAGGGAAACCCCCTATAACCTCATACACATCAGAAACATGGAAGCCATTACGCTGGCTGGTGGCATTATTTGCACTGCAACACCATCCTTCTACAGCAAGCCGGATACTGTTGAAGCAATCGCCATGACCGTAGTGGACAGGGTGCTTGACCTCGCAGGATCTGATATACAAACCTATCGCTGGGGGAAATGAAAGATGATTACCGCAGATCAATCACCTCTACACCAGGGTATTTTTTTAGATTGAATGCGAAACTATCATCAGGTATCACCGCGGTAGTTGCCATTGAATTGATCGCATAAAGATACCTGTTCCCATTTTTTTCAAAT
>JBJOOI010000412.1:0-2743 GCA_046051375.1 Bacteroidota bacterium
CTATATTGTTTCGCTGTAAAGACGCGCAAAACGGGAGCCCCCATCTTGGCAGCTACTTCTATCCAACGCAAAACAGTGTCAATTTCTTTGCCCAGTGCAGTGCTGTCACTGTATGAAAATTCGTTCCTTACCCCGGTACCACTGATCTCAATCCCTAATGCATGGGCCTTTCTTTTGAAGTCAAAAATTTCAGCATCTGAGGGCGTTGCAGGATAGGTGGAAAAATAATATCCAGTCATGTCCACCGCATCAAATCCTGTATTGGCGCAGAATTCAAGTATTTCTGCCTTGCTGATTTTTTTCTTCATCAGCATATCATTGAAGGAATATGCGTTCAGGCTTAATCGGAAGCGGTTTTCTTTTTTCGTTGCGAATTCTTCAGAAAACGGAACAGCCCTTGCCAACGAGATTGCTGGAAGGGCTGTGAGAAAATTTCTTCTGTTGAGGTTGGGCATGTTATATTGTTGACATGTCAATAACGAACCTGTATTTGATATCACCCTTGATCATTCGCTCGTAAGCTTCGTTTATTTGGGAAATAGGAATGGTCTCAATTTCTGCAAAAATCTTGTGTTCATGGCAGAAATCAAGCATTTCCTGTGTTTCCTTGATGCTGCCGATCATGGAGCCAATGATGCTTCTCCTGTTCTTGATGAGGGCAAAGGGCGAAACTTTTGGCTGGTGTTCGGGCAAGCCTACCACCAGCAGTTTTCCATTCAGTGCCAGTAGATTGAGGTACTGTGTATAATCATGGTCTGCCGAAACAGCATCCAACACAATGTCAAAAGTTGATGCATGCTCATTGAGGGCTGCAGGATCTTTGGCCAGGATAAAATGATGGGCTCCTAATTTTGAAGCATCTTGAACCTTGGACGCTGACGTACTGATAAGCGTAACTTCCGCTCCAAATGCCACGGCAAATTTCACCGCCATATGGCCCAGGCCGCCCAATCCAACTACAGCTACTTTCATCCCTGCCTTGACACCTGCAAACTTCAGGGGAGAGTAAGTGGTGATGCCAGCACAAAGCAGCGGTGCAATGCCTGCAAGGTTTTCCTCGCCTTTGATCCGCAACACATAGTTTTCATCAGTCACAATTTCAGCAGAATATCCACCCATGGTGAGCATGCCTGAACCATCTCTTTCCGGAGCGTTATAGGTTCCTGTCATTCCTTCTTCACAATATTGCTCATGGTTGCTGTTGCAGTTTTTACAGGTACGGCAGCTGTCAACCATTACACCTACTCCCACTTTTTGTCCAACAGTGAATTGTGTTACCGCAGGTCCAACAGCTTTTACTTTCCCCACAATTTCATGACCCGGAACAACAGGATAAACGGTGCCAGCCCACTCACTCCTTGCCGTATGGATGTCGCTGTGGCAGATGCCACAGTAAAGAATTTCCACCTGAACATCATGAGGGCGAAGGTCTCTTCTCTGGATATTCAGTGGTTCAATAGGAGATTGGCTGCTGGATGCTCCGTAAGCTTTAACAATTGGCATAAATATTTATTTTTCTGAATTGATTACTGTTTTGCGGCCAGGTATTTTGCAGGCTCTTTTTGGAATTCTGCCTTGCATTCTGCTGAACAAAAACCATAAGCCTTGTCTTCATAATGGCAGGTATCGCTGATTCCGGCAGAGACGGGCATTCCACAGGCAAAATCGGTTGTATTGACCACCATTTCTGGCGTAAACTGGCTGTGGTTTTCCATGGAAGATTCCATTGCTGCAGGCTTGTTTTCAACAGCAGCTTTTTCGGTCTTGTTAGAACAGGCAAGAGAGAAGATGACAAAGGAAAGGGTAACGATAGAATTTCTCATTGTTTTCTTTTGAAGTTACTTAATATCTGCTAAATCCGAGTAGCGCACAAAATTGCGATAGGTTTGTCAATTTCCATTGAAAACGGGTTAATTTTATCAATAAATGATAGAAATGCAGTTAAATCAACCATTCATGATCATGAGGCTTTTGAAACTTCCGGCAATTTGTTTATCATTTCTCGCCGTTTGTAGCGTATTGACTGCACAAGAAAAAAGTAAAAACAATTTGCCCATTGGGGTTTTCGATTCTGGAACAGGCGGGCTGACGGTATTGGAAGCCATGCTTACCCTGGATGCATTCAACAACATTACCGGTAAACCCGGCGCCGATGGCAAACCCGATTTTGACAAGGAATATTTTCAATACCTCGCAGACCAGGCAAACATGCCTTATGGAAACTATGCTGCTGAGAACAAAACAAAACTCTTGCAGGAGCATGTGGTAAAGAACATGGATTTTTTGCTCAAGAACAGATACGATATCAATTGGATGCAGCAAGCAAGCCCCAAAAAAGAAAAACAGTCGGTCAAAATGCTTGTGCTTGCATGCAATACCGCAACGGCCTTTGCCCTTGATGAAGTAAAACAGTTTGTAAAAACAAATGGCACCAATGCACCGGTGGTAGGGGTTATCAATGCTGGAGTCAAGGCAGCACTGGCCTATCAAGCTACCCATGAAAAGGGGGCCATCGGAGTATTTGCAACAGCGGGTACTGTTGCTTCTGATGGTTATCCCAAGACCATCAGGACGCTTGCAACATCCATGGGAATGGCAGCGCCAGTGATTGTCAGCCAGGGTGGATTCGGCCTTGCAGATGCCATTGATCGCGATTATAGCTTTTATGTTGATACTGCAAGTACTTACAGAAAAGATTATAAGGGACCATCTGTCAACAATACGAAGTATAAGATTGATACAG
>JBJOOI010000413.1:0-2903 GCA_046051375.1 Bacteroidota bacterium
TGTCAATAGCCTGGTTCTCCCTTTTTCTTTTTGCCATTACACCTTTCCCTTATAACCTTCCCTTTATGTTTTTGAATGGTCTTCCCTTGGGAATGATTTGGGGTGTTGTTTTTGGTTTTTTGGAAGGAAGAAAATCAACAGAATTGCTGGGTGCCGTCATGGCTTCCAGCTTTATCGTTTCTTCAGGATTGGTAAAGAGTGTTGGCCGGTTTGTGTTGGACAACTGGGCCGTTTCCGAATTTTGGATGCCTTTTGTGACAGGACTTGTCTTTCTTCCAATCCTGGTGATTGGGGTGAGGATGTTGAGTAAAATTGCTCCTCCAGATGATCATGATAAAATGCTCAGGACTGAGCGAGTCCCCATGAACAGCTACGAACGGAAAATGTTTGTTCTTCGGTTTGCCCCGGGAATTGTTTTCTCCATTCTTGTGTATGTTGGGTTGACCATTTTTAGGGATATGCGGGATAATTTTGCTGTTGAATTCTGGTCGGCATTGGGCTATTCAAAGACCCCTGAACTGCTTGTGTTTTCTGAAGTGCCCATAGCCATATCGGTATTGGTCATCATTGCACTCATGATCCTGATCAGGAACAATAGGCTGGCATTTTATTCAAACCATATCATTACCATTTTCAGTGGATTTTTGTTGCTTTTCACCACATGGCTGTTCAGCATCCAACGCCTGGATCCAGTGTTGTGGATGATTATAGCAGGGTTTTCAATGTACCTGCCCTACATCGCTTTTCATACTTTGTATTTTGAGCGGTGGATTGCACATTTCAATAAGTTGGGTAGATTTTTTCATGGTGAGTGCAATTGTGATTGGACTGGCGATGGCAGTTTTCGCTATTGCGGCCTTTTTCTTTTTCAAGCGGTTAGAGAATAAGCAAATTGTCATCTAATACTTCAAGCGCTTGTTGTTTATTCCTTTAAATGAAATTAAGAATTTGATAACAGTCAAAGAGGATATTCGCACTTCACAAAAGTTTATCAATGATGAAGTTGAAGTCCTGCGTATGTTTCATGTTACTGGGTTTATTGACGTTTTTAAGTTTTGAAATCAACGCCCAAGAAAAATCAAAATTTGTCTCAATAGCTGGCGTGGTAAAGGACCAGGATGGTGGTAAATTACTCTCTGGAGTGAGCATCGCCAACGATAGAGGGGCCGTTCTATCATTAACCAATGAAAAGGGTGCTTTTGATTTGAAAGTAATAGAAGGTTCTGTTCTTGTGTTCAGTTATGTATCGTATGAAACACAACAATTGAAAGCAAAATCTTCAACTGCAGTTGAGATACTGATGGTCTCAAAAGGCAAAGAGTTGGAAGCGGTGGTTGTAACCACTGCATTGGGTATTACCAAAAAACAAAAATCATTGGGATATTCATTGCAACAACTGGGCAGTGAAGATGTCTTGGATGCTCGCTCTAACAATTGGTCAAGCGCACTTTCTGGAAAGGTTGCCGGCCTTAATTTACTCTCTGCAGGATCAGGGCCTATGAATACAACAAGAATCAGCCTTCGTGGGGATGCATCAATGAATCCTGATGGCAACTATGCATTGGTTGTAGTAGATGGAGTTCCTATAAATAATTCCATGGCAACTGCTGGAGTTAACAATGCATATGGTGCAGGATCTGGAAATGATATTCCTGTGGATTTTGGTAATGCTGTTTCTGATCTGAATCCAGACGATATTGAAAGTATTTCAGTATTAAAAGGTCCGGGTGCAACGGCATTGTATGGCAGCAGGGCAGCCAATGGGGCCTTGCTCATCACAACTAAATCTGGCGCTAGAAAAGAAAAAGGGCTGGGTATCTCTTATAGTTCAAACATTTCTCTTCAGAATGTTCTCAACTGGCCCGATTATCAGTATGAATATGGCCAGGGAACAGGAAAGTCCAGAAATGCTGCAGGTGAGTTTTTTTATTCCTATGGTACAACTGCTGATGGCGCAAGTACAAGCGGAACAAGTAGTGCATTTGGTCCTAAATTCAATGGTCAAAATTATTTTCAGTACGATCCAAATGTACAAGGGGTGGGTGCTACCAAAACGCCTTGGGTTCCTTATAAGAATAATATTTCAGACTTCTGGAGAACAGGCTCAACCATAACCAATAGCATTTCGCTTGATGGTAGTACCGATCGTTCTTCTGGTAGGATAGCACTGACTCATTCAAATAATGAATGGATCATGCCCAACACTGGGTTTGAACGGGTAACTGCTTCAACCAGTTTTTCATCTAAAATTTCTGACAAAATCAAGATCAGCGGAAAGGCTAATTATATCAATAAAAAAAGTGATAATGTTCCTGGTACTGGTTATAACAACCAATCCATCGCATATTTCATGATTTTTCAGAACCCCAATGTTGACCTGAACTGGTACAGGGATATCTGGAGAAAGGACCTTTACCAGGTTGATCAGATTCATCCTTTCAGTTCTTTCATAGACAATCCTTTTCTGATTGCTCATGAAATGACCAATAGTGTAAACAGCAATTCGTTTTTTGGGAATATCACTGCAAATATATCCATTGCAAAAAATCTTGATCTCTTGTTGCGATCTGCCCTGACCACAGCATCAGAGAAAAGAGAAATGCAGCGTCCTTTTAGTTCTGCCAATTTCCTGAGGGGATATTACAAAGAGCAGCGATTGACTGATCTCGAAATGAATTCAGATTTCCTTTTTTCCTATAAAAACAAGTTTGGAAAAGACATAGAATTGAGTGCCTCAGCAGGTGGAAACACAAGGAACAACGACAATACACGCGCGGACGCCTACGTGGATGGATTGGTTATTCCAGGCGTTTATAAATTGGCCAATGGCTTAGGCCAATCTATCATCACCACTTATGATAGGAAAAAAGTAGTCAATAGTTTTTATGGAACTGGCTCCATAG
>JBJOOI010000414.1:0-3385 GCA_046051375.1 Bacteroidota bacterium
AATCCACCGAAGGAGATTTGTCCGAGTGGTTGAAGGAGCACGCTTGGAAAGCGTGTAAACGGGAAACTGTTTCGAGGGTTCGAATCCCTCAGTCTCCGCCAGACGAGCTTAAAACCCACGAAATTTCGTGGGTTTTTTGTTATCCGAACGAGCGAAGCTTGCTTCAGCGAGTTTGGGTAACAAAAAAGCCTGCGTCGAAGCCGCATGGGTTTTGAGCGAAGTCTGAAGCTCCCCCCAAAGGGATCATGAAATAATCCCAATTATTCCTAAATGACAGCAATGAAAAATGACAGGGGCGTAGCCCCGGCATTTGTTTTAATGTGGTTACCCCCGATGCCCTCGCTTCGCGAGGGCAATCCGGAAGTTTCAGTTGCCCCCATAGGTTTTGAGCGAAGTCTGAAGCATCCCCCCCGAAATGGGATCAGCGAAGCCAATCCCAAAAAAGAAAGAGAGTGCGAAGCCCCGGCATTTGTTTTTTAATTTGACACCCCAGATGCCCTCGCAAAGCTAGGGCATCTGCCTTAAACGTTTCCGCAAGTTCAATAAACCTGGTTTTGGCAATCCTTTGTATCATTTTTCAAGATTATGGAAAAATATGGAATCAAATTCCATAAAAAGACAGTATATATGTGTAATAGAGCGGATTATTCTCAATATCATCTTTTAGATTTGGAGGAAATCATCCAAGTCTAAAAGATAATTCCTTGCTCCGCTCAAGCGATAGCAATGAAAAATGTTAAGGGGCTAAGTTTCGACTGCAGCATACCCCCAAGGGTTCATGAAAGAATCCCAACAATCCCTAACATATTCTGAAAAGAAATGTATTAATGAAGCTTTACCATTACAGCAACCTAATCAACCACAACAATCCCCTTTGCAAGAATATTCACTTCTTTTTTGGGTTGGGTAATGGCCTCTATTTCTGCCTTTGATTTCTTGGCATCTTCTGCAAAATGCCTGAGTTCATTGACAGAAACTGTTTTTATCGAAGCCTGGCCTTCAATCACAACAGTTTTTCCCTTTGCAGCCAATGGAACAAAAAAACCATAGTCTTTCATTTTTACCGTCGCTTGTTTTCCGTCAGGAAGCTCAAGCTTGAGCCAGCATCCTTTGTTGGGGCAAACATCTACTATTTTTGCGCTGATCTTTGCTTCAGGCATGCTTGATTCTTTCTCCAGTTGGCTGACAATATCAGCCAATGGAACTGCGCCTTTTGCTTTTACCTTGGCTCCGTAAAAATCACCCTTATCAGCATTGCCTGCAGGAGGTTGTGCAATCGATGAAAGTGAAACCAGCAGGACTATTGTAGAAAAAATGAGTTTGTTCATGATGATGTGTTTTATAGATAGTAAAGATAATCATCCCTCAATTGAACTGAGCATAGTCCTTAAAAGAATTTATCCTTTCATTGGGAACTTTGGGATAATTTTAGAGGAGCCCTGAATTTGGTTACGATACAATTCCTCAATGATTTGACGCAATGAAAAAGCTGTTTTTCCTCTTCACCATCTTCGCACATTGTTCCGTATCAAATGCGCAAAAAAAATCTGTTTTTTCTCCAGCCAAAATATGGTCAGACAACAAGGGCATGCCAATCAATGCGCATGGTGGAGGCGTTATTTTTCATGAAGGGATGTATTACTGGTATGGTGAGCACAAGCTGGAAGGCAAGTCAGAAGCCCAGTTTGCTGATGGCGGTATTCATTGCTATGCCTCAAAGGACCTGCTGAACTGGAAGGATAAGGGTATTGTTTTGGGAGTTGATTTCAAGGATACAACAAATGATTTGGCATATGGATGCATTCTTGAACGACCCAAAGTAGTTTACAATCAAAAGAACAAAGAGTTTGTAGCTTATTTCAAGCTTTACCTCAAAGGGGTTGGATATGAAAAGAGTTATGTTGGTGTAGCTGTGGCCAAAAATCCAGCCGGACCATTTACCTATCACCACAAGTTTTTGGGAGGAGGGTCTGCCAAGGGTTCAGGTGATTTTTCCATGTTCAAAGACGATGACGGAACCCTTTACCACTTGGCTGTCCGCAAGCCCGATAAAACTTTTGTCACTGGTAGGCTGGACCGTGACTATTATTTTCCAGAAGGGGATTATCAAGCCAGCCAAGGCATACAGGTTCATACCGAAGCACCAGTTGTCATCAAAAGAAAAGGGACCTATCACCTGTTGGGTTCAGGCTCCAGCGGTTGGAAACCCAATATCGCACGTTACTATACATCCAACAACATCATGGGAAAATGGACATACCATGGAAATCCCTGTAGCGGATACAACAATGTTGATAGCCTTGGCGTCGAAAAAGTTTGACATTTGGAAACCGGAACTTCCGATTGCGGGACGATACATCTGGCTGCCCATTGATTTTACGTCAGGTAAAATGACCATCAATTGGCATGATACCTGGAACATGGATGTATTTGGTAAACTGCCATCAACCAAGGGTTCAATGGTGGATGCAGAAACGCCAAAAGATGCATTTCCCATGGCCCTCCAAGATTCCATTGTAAAAATATCCACGAACAACAAATGGAAATTGGTCTTCTCAGATGAATTCAATGACAATACCATCGATGCACGCAAGTGGAATGTGGAAAATACCAGTAGAAAAAGAACGGATCTCATCTTGCTCGCGAATGAGCAACAGGTGGAAGAAAAAGAGGGTAATATTTTTATTTACTATAGAAAACTGATGACTGAAGATACCACCTATCTGGCAGGCAGGTTCAATTCCAAGGGGAAGTATGCCCCAACCTATGGATTCATCGAAACCCGCATGCACATTGTAAAGCCGAATGGTTACCAGATGGCATTTTGGATGATGCCAGAAGGGAACGGAATGAAAGCCCCGCAAGGAGTTGATGGTACGGCCAATGACGGATGTGAAATTGATATTGTTGAGGGTACAAAGGCGGATGCCTACTCTTTGGGTCTGCATTGGGATGGTTATGGGAAGCCGGCCCACAAATCAAACGGAGCCCTGGTGAAAGCCCCAGGCATTCACAACCAGGAATACCATGTATATGGATTTGAATGGTCTCCAACTTTCTTAAAGTTTTACCTGGATGGCAAAATTGTTCGTGAAATGACTGATCCGAAATTGATCCCCCATGTAGCCCATTTTCTTTACTTTTCAGGAAGCTGTTTTGGAGAAAACAATTGGCTGGATGGAGACGTCCGTAAAAATGAATTCATCCAAAATGGAGGAGTAGCCAAGTCTTATGTTGACTACGTGAGGGTATTTGAATTTGCATCAGGAAATTAGTTGATGATAATAGGACGCCCGCTTGAAAATTTGGAAAGAAATCATCATCTGTCCAAGTCCTCTGCTAATTCACAGTTACAGCAAGTTTTCTATCGCCAACGATTGCGTAA
>JBJOOI010000415.1:0-3785 GCA_046051375.1 Bacteroidota bacterium
TTCCTGAATCAAGGTTGCCAGAGTGCACTCTATCTTGAAAGCGATCATCCAGATATTTGGTACAATGGAAATTCCCGGAATAAATTCAACCGATTTGGTCCGATGATTGTTGCGGAAAAATCAACAGGAAAATAACCCCATCAGGCATCATTCGCCAGGATGATAGATCCTTTTTGCAGTAGCCAGTACCTTTGCTTTGTCCAGTGTCATGGACTTTGTTTTTTGTTGCAAAAACAAAGGCACCTGATCATCAAAATGTGGATTACCCTGTTTTGCTGATGCGCCATAGGTATTCACTGTTTCAATGATGGGCAAGCCTTGCTTCGGAAAACGGACCATGGCCACATACGCATCGCCACCTGTAATTTTTCTTTTGCCATTGGCCGTGGCTACACCCCATTCTGGAGCCAACAGATCGGGCAAGCCTGGTCCGGGGAATTCCTTATCGCCCCTAACCAGCTTTTGTATATCGCCCAATGCAAGATCAGTACTGCCATAGGTTTTCATCATTTGAACCTGAATGTCCTGCAGCAATTGCTCACATTCTTTCATGGTAAGGGCCCTGGAATCTTTTCCGCGCATGGCCTTGGACACTTTTTCATAGACCATCAGAAATGCAGCAGCACCTTTGCTTTCAGGCACCCCACGCCTGTCCCATTCCTGTAAATTGCGCAACAAGGTATCGTACTGAGGATAGTTGGATCTTTTCATGAGAAACAAACTGTCAACGCTGTAAGGAAATTCAAACACGGCAGGAAACTGACGGTCAAACTTGATGCGCTTGAATTGATCAAAATCAACCTTGCCAGAAGACGGCATCAACTCAAGAAAGCGCTTGCTTCGGTTGTTGTGGTTGGTTTCCCAGCCACTTGTTGGTGAAAAAGAACCGGCAAGCAAATTGTTCTCTGGAGCTGTTGCGTAAAAAGTCGAATGATTGGTGTTGAACAAAAATCCGCTGGAAGGATTGACATACTGCGGCAATTCACTGATGCCATAAAACTTACTCCATAAAGTCTTTGATGTATTCCCGGGCAAGGTCTTTTTCCAATCATATGCTGGCGATGGATCACGAACAGGCATCAAGGCATTGTTGATGTAAAAAATGGTATCGTTCCTGTCTGCATACACGATATTGAACATAGACAATCCCTGCATGGAAATGGCCTTGTAAAACTGCGTGAAGTTTTGGGCCTTGTTCATGGTGTACCACTGCTCAAGGGCACGGATTTCCATGTTGGCACCCAACCTGATGGCAAAGGTTCCTTGGTCATTTTTCATCGTTGCACCATATTTACTCCAGTACAGGTCTCTTGAAACCGGAATGGGAATTTACTCCAGTACAGGTCTCTTGAAACCGGAATGGGAACGCCCTTGATGTGCAGCTTTATTTTTTTCTTCTCCAGATCGGTCCAGACGCCGTCAAACATATACTGGTTGGCGTTTTTAGGATTCATTTGCAACTGGTAAATATCCAACCTGTCGCAAAAATTTACCGTATGTGCCCAACCAAGGTTTTCATTGACACCATGCAAAATACAAGGACCTCCAGCCAGCAAGCCTCCAAGGGCATTCCATCCTTCTGCTGTTGACATGCGCTTCATAAAAAGCCTCTGGCCCTTCATTCGGTTGATGGGCATTGATGGCCAAAAAAGATTCGCCTGTTGTTGTGCGTGAAGGGTGGAGGGCAATGGCATTGGAGCCCATTTTATCATAATCAATCAATGGATTGACATTGTTGGCAAAGATGGAACGCAAGGCCCTGTCTCCGCCATTGAAAATGGTCAATGCCAATACCGAAGACGCAACATAGTCTTTGATCGTCATGGGAAACAATTGCTTCACCAATACTTCTTCAGGGTGTGCCTTGGCATAATCATTGATGCCTTGCACATATCCTTCTGCGAGCCTTAAAAATGCAGGAGACAGGGTATTCCATTTTTCTTCAGTGATCTCTTTGCAGCGAAACAATGCAAAAGCATAATCACCCGCTACACCATCTTTCCCCAAAGCCCTTCCCATCAAGCCTTTGGAGGGAAGCGCCACCATTTGCAAGCTCTTGAAATCATCCTCTGCATGCGCCCATGCCAAACCATAGGAAACCTGCGGATCTGTTTTGGCGAAAATATGGGGCACCCCAAAACTGTCTCGGGCAATGGTAACCGTTTTAGGGTCAATCTGGGCTTGCGCATGGAAGGTCAAGAGCAAAAGAATAGGCAGGAAATATTTCATGCAACCTGGTTTTGCTGCAAGTTACAGAAAACAAAAGCCTATTTTCTTTTTAGCCCATCAAGATAAGCCAGTAGGTCTGCCATTTCCTGTTGAGACATGGCCGTATGCAAGCCTGCAGTCATCATGGAAGTTTTCATCTGCTCCATGGACTTGACAGATGAAAGCTTGATTTTTTGAACACTGCCACCGGGCATTTTCAATTCGATATCCGTCTTTGTTTTGCTGGAGATGATGCCCATGGTTTCTGAACCATCGTTCATTTTCAGCACCCATCCCTCATAGCCAAAACTGATGCCTTCTGAAGGATAGACAATGGCCTTGAGCATCCCGTCCTTGGCGTATTTTGATCCAATCTCTGTAAGCTTTGGACCAAAATCATAGCCATCATTGTTGACCTTGTGACAAACAGCACAGTTCGAAGCAAATACTGCCTTGCCATTGGCGGCAACTGCTTTGAGAGCATTGAGTTCATCTATTGTTGGGATCTTTACTACATCCTCAACAACTGCTGGTTTGGGCAGGTAATGGTTGGCTTCTTTGCGGACAGACTCCCGCCAGGAGCCGCTCACACTGGCCACCACATCAGGAATCAATTCACTGGGCACCTGGTTGTTTTTCAGGATTTGCAGTACCCGTTTTTCTCCTTCTCCACTCCGACCAATCCTTGCAGCTGCAAATTTTTTCAAGGTTTCCGGATATTCTTTTCCCAGGGCAACTGCTTGTAAAATATCCACCGATGCTGTGTTTCCGATTTTCGCCAGAGCATTCAACAGGCCCATAGACTGTTCTGCGTTCTGGCCCTTGAGCACCTTCCAGACCAGATCAGTACCACCCAATCCCAGCAATGCCTTTGCTGTATTCCTTCCCAGGTCATCGGCATTTTTGGCAATGGCCATTTCAAGCAGGCGCGGTTGCTCATTCTTCAGGTTGTATTGAATCACCAGCTCCAAATAATCTTTTGTTGGGTAAGTGGCATTGAGCACCCTTGTCAGTGCGGCTTCTGCAGCAGCATTCGCCTTTATGGAAGTAGGATTTAAGGAAGACAAAGCCAGCTTGTCAATGTTCAAGTCATTGGCGGTATTGCTCTTGATGATGTTCAACAATACTGCTGTTTTGGCCGGGCTGTTGTTGAAATCAAATGCCCGAAAATACCGCAGCCTTGTTTTGAGGGGAAGGCTGGCATTTGCAGCCAGCTGTTCAAGATAAGGCAAAGCCTTGTCTGTTCTGGCCCTCCAGACAATGTCTTTTCCGGCAGCATCTTTCAAAGGATCTTTCACGGCAAGCAGATAGGCGTCGAAAAAAGCATCCCATTGCCCATCCGCACCTACGCCCAGGGCTTCGAGGTACCAGCGGTCTTTGCCATCATACTGGACAGCAAGAGAAGCCCACAAACCGGCTGCTTCAGGACTTTTATCGTGGTGAAGGGCAATGATGCATTCCCTTCTTACCTGAGGATCAGGATCAAGCTTCAGTGCGTTCAAAACGGCAGTGGTATTTCCTTTGAGCTGTACGCTTGCCCTGATGGCCAACATCCTGAGTTGTGGATTTTTTTCTTT
>JBJOOI010000416.1:0-2900 GCA_046051375.1 Bacteroidota bacterium
CGCAAGGTTGTTTTCAATATTGGATTTACCACTTGTTTTGCCCAGTGCATATTTACGCTGGCGCGCAAAACGCTCAGGCATCAGGTCGTTGTGGTAAAGATTGTTTTTCTTGTCTCCATCCGCATGGATTCCTGCGGTCTGTGTGAATACATTTTCACCTACAATTGGCTTGTTGTCAGGAATGCGAAAGCCTGAGAAGGTTTCCACCAAACGGCTTACCTGGTACAATGATTTTTCAACAACACCCGTGCGCACCTTGGGAAGAAAATCATGCAACACCGCTACAGCGCTTGCCAGTGGTGCATTTCCGGCCCTTTCACCCATACCATTGACAGTAAGGTGAATCCCTTGCACACCCGATTTTACTGCCTCCAACACGTTTGCCGTGCCGAGGTCATAATCGTTGTGCCCATGAAAATCAAAATGGATGCCCGGATACTTTGGAATGATCTGTCCGACAAAATCGGTCACCTCATCTGGCGTAAGAATGCCCAATGTATCAGGAAGCATGACCCTTTTCACAGGTTGCGTTGCAATAAAATCAAGGTATTGGAAAACATAGTCTGGAGAATTGCGCATGCCATTGCTCCAGTCTTCCAAATAGACATTGGTATCAATCCCTTTTTTCTTGGCCAGGGCAATCACTTTGGCAATTTCTGCAAAATGTCCAGGGCAATCACTTTGGCAATTTCTGCAAAATGTTGTGCCGGCGTTTTTTTCAATTGATGGGTGAGGTGATTGAGAGAGCCTTTTGTGAGCAGGTTCTGCACCTTGGCTCCAGCTTTGACCATCCAGTCAATGGAAATTGTTCCATCCACAAAGGTCAATACCTCCACCTTGCCAAGCATGCCTTTAGCCTTTGCCCAACGGGTGATTTTTTTTACCGCTTCAAACTCGCCATCTGAAACCCTTGCTGAAGCAATTTCAATCCTGTCAACCTTGACTTCGGTCAAGAGGATTTGTGCAATCGTGAGTTTCTCAGCTGCAGAAAATGAAACGCCACTGGTTTGTTCACCATCCCTGAGGGTGGTGTCCATGATCTCGATATAACGGATAGATTTAGGCATGATCGTACATCACCAGGCCTGGCCTAGTATCGGCTTTTTTGTGCAAAGGCCACGATCTCTTCTCTCATCGCCTGCAAATAATCAATATCATCAAACCCGTTCACCAGGTTGTGCTTTTTGTATCCGTTGATGTCGAATGACTCGCTTTCTCCGGTTGCCAGAATGGTTATGGTTTGCTCGGGAAGATTCACTTCCAGTTCCGCATTAGGATCCGCTTCGATGGCAGAAAAAATCTTGTGCAAAAATGCATCTGAAACCTGCACCGGCAGGATGCCGATGTTCATTGAATTGTTCTTGAAGATGTCTGCGAAAAAGCTTGACACCACACAACGGAATCCATAATCATAAATGGCCCAGGCTGCGTGTTCGCGGCTGCTTCCGCTACCGAAATTCTTGCCACCAACAAGGATTTTGCCACTGTAGATGGAATTGTTCAACACAAAATCTGCCTTCGGCGTATCGTCTCCATTGTACCTCCAGTCGCGGAACAGGTTATCGCCAAATCCCTCTCTCTTTGTTGCTTTCAAAAAGCGGGCAGGAATGATCTGGTCTGTGTCTACGTTTTCTATGGGCAGTGGAACTGCGGTGCTCTTTAATACGGTGAATTTATCGTAAGCCATTGTAATAAATTTAAGCGATCAGGGTTCTTGGATCTGTAACTTGTCCGGTAACAGCTGCAGCGGCAGCCACCAATGGGCTGGCCAAAAGGGTTCTGGCACCAGGACCCTGGCGGCCTTCAAAGTTCCTATTGCTGGTGCTGACTGCATATTTTCCTGCAGGAATCTTGTCATCGTTCATGGCAAGACAGGCAGAACATCCTGGTTGACGCAGTTCAAATCCTGCTTCAATCAAAATATCATAAATGCCTTCTTCCCTGATCTGTGCTTCCACCACATGCGAGCCGGGTACGACCCATGCTGTAACGTTTTCTGCTTTTTTCCTGCCTTTTACAATAGAGGCAAAAGCCCTGAAATCTTCAATGCGTCCGTTGGTACAACTTCCGATGAAAACATAATCGATTTTCTTTCCCAGCATCGGCTCCTTCTCATGGAATCCCATGTACTGCAGGGATTTCGCGAAGCTTGCCTTTCCTGCATCAATGTCTTCCGCAGAAGGGATCAACTCCGTGATGCCCATGCCCATACCTGGATTGGTACCATAGGTGATCATCGGCTCAATCTCAGCGCCATCAAAAGTATATTCAAGATCGAAGCTTGCGCCTTCATCTGTTTTCAAGGTCTTCCAGTAAGCCAAAGCATCGTCCCAGGCCTGTCCTGTTGGCGCTTTTTCGCGTCCTTTGATGTAATTGAACGTGGTTTCATCCGGAGCAATCATTCCTCCGCGTGCACCCATTTCAATGCTCATGTTACACACCGTCATGCGGCCTTCCATGCTCATGCTTTCAAATACTGAGCCAGCATATTCCACAAAATATCCTGTTGCGCCTGCAGCAGTCAGTTTTGAAATGATATATAGCACAACATCTTTGGCAGTAACACCCTTGTGCATTTCGCCATTGACATTGATGCGCATTTTCTTAGGCTTGGGTTGCATGATGCACTGTGAAGCCAGCACCATCTCTACCTCTGAAGTACCGATACCAAAGGCAATACAGCCAAAAGCGCCATGTGTTGAGGTATGTGAGTCTCCGCAAACAATGGTCATGCCTGGAAGGGTAATGCCATTCTCTGGCCCCACCACATGCACGATACCATTTTTCGGATTGCCCAGTCCCCAATGGGAAATACCATGCTTGGAGGTATTCTCTTCAAGGGCCTTCAGCTGGTTGGCTGAAAGGGGATCCTGCACCGGAAGGTGTTGGTTGATGGTTGG
>JBJOOI010000417.1:0-3418 GCA_046051375.1 Bacteroidota bacterium
CATGTTTTCAATGTTGGTCTTCGCCTGGAAAAATTGAAATAAGATGCATAAATTCTTTAATCGCATCCCCCTCAATTTCATCAATTATGTTTTCTGGTTGTTGATGATGTACCTGATTGCAGCCCTGACGTGGTGGTATATTGAATTGGATCAACAGAATGATCAGATGCTGGCGTTTCAATTGGCTCAGTCAAAGAATAACAGCACCTTGGCACCCGGAGCCATAGAAGCCTTGCACGATGCACATGAAAGGAATGCCAAACAATATCTTGGAGAAGGATTTACTTTTCTCATCATCACCATGTTGGGTGCCGTTTTTGTGTACATTGTTGTTCGCCGTCAAATCCGTTATCATTTGCAGCAAAAAAACTTCATGATGGCGGTGACCCATGAATTGAAAACACCCATTGCCATTACCAAATTGAACCTTGAAACCCTGCGCAGGCACAAGTTGGATGAAGCGCGTCAATCAAAAATCCTGGGAGATGCCATCAATGAAACGGAAAGGCTTGACGCACTCTGCAACAACATCTTGCTCAGCTCACAGTTGGAATCAGGCGGTTATCAGCTGAACAAACAAGAATTTGATTGTGCCGAAATGCTTTCTTCTGCCGTAACTGCCTTCCAAAAAAGGTACCCTGCAAGGTCTTTTACCCTGCATGCGCCAGCTGCAGTGGTGTTGAATGGCGAGGAGTTCCTGATTCGCCTGGTGATCAACAACCTCATTGAAAATGCTGTTAAATATACCTCACCCGAAATGCCCATATCGGTTAGCCTTGAGGATCTGCAGCATCGGGCTGTTATCAAGGTAGCAGATCTGGGATCAGGAATACCTGACGAAGAAAAGCAGAAAGTATTTGAGAAGTTTTACAGGGTGGGGGATGAATCCAAACGAAAAACAAAAGGTACCGGGTTGGGTCTCTATCTCAGTACCAAAATTGTAAAAGACCATAAAGGTTCTATAACGATAGAGAACAATCATCCCGTTGGAACTGTTTTCAAGGTGACATTACCCCAAAACCGATCATGATGAATCCTGCAAAAGCCTCCATCCTGTTGGTGGAAGACGAAGAAAATCTGCTTGAGGCCCTGAAGCTCAATCTCGAACTGGAAGGCTATGAAGTTACCTGTGCCATGAATGGCGCAATTGCTTTGAAGAAAGTAGAGGAGGAATATTATGACCTGATTTTACTGGATGTCATGTTGCCTGAGGTGGATGGTTTTGATGTATGTGAAACCATCAGGCTCAACAATATAGATACGCCCATCCTCATGCTGAGTGCAAGGTCTGGGAGTGTTGACCGGCGCGTGGATAAATTGATTGAGAAAAACAGAAGATTTCAAGAGAAAACCACCCTTGGTGAGCAGTATGCTTTTGGGGGTAACAGCATTGACTTCAAAGCTCAAACTGCAACCAATCAAAAAGGTGATTTTATCAGCCTTAGCAAAAAAGAGATCATGTTGCTCAAGCTGATGATTGAATACCGCAACGAGGTGGTTTCAAGAGAGAAAATCCTTCAGTCAGTATGGGGATACCAGGTTTTTCCTACCACTAGAACCATTGATAACTTCATCCTGAACTTCAGGAAATATTTTGAGACCGATCCTCGTGAACCCCAGCATTTTCATTCCATCAGGGGTGTGGGCTATAAGTTCACGGATGCCTAAAGATCTCCCAGTTGAGGGCGGATGACAATCTCTTCAACACAGGCCTGTGCAGATAATTTGCTTGCAGCAATGATCATCTTGGCAATATCATCCACTTCCATGATGCGTTTGGGATCTATGTCAAATCCATCCCAGGAACTGCTCAAGGTGGCCCCTGGATGGACAGCAGTCACTTTGATGTTGAATGCTTTCATTTCTTCTCTCAGGTTCTCACTGAAGCCAGCCAGGGCCCACTTGCTGATGCTGTAGGATCCGCCATTGGCATAGGCTTTCAACGCCGCAATAGAACAAATATTGAAAACATGACCGGCTCCTTTTTTGATCATGGTTGAAATCAATGCCCTGGTCAGGTGGTAGGCAGAATAAAGGTTCAGGTTCATCATCTGCTCCAGTTGTCCTTCTGGTTCATTATAGACAGAACCTGGCACATAATTGCCTGCGTTGTTGATGAGTACATCAATCTCATCAGTTGCCTTCAGGAGCTGTGCTGCAAAGGATTTTACCTCGTCAGCATTCGATAGGTCTGCATTGAATGTGGTGATGTTGATGCCATGCTTTTTCATCAACTGTTGTTGCCATTCAACCGTCTTGTCCATGTTCCTGGAGCAGAGAAACAGGTTGGCCCCTTCTGCTGCAAAATGTTCGGCGATGGCCCTTCCAATTCCTTTTGATGCTCCGCTGATGACAACATTCATGGCTTGTTTTTTTCAAAGTTAGGGAAAGCCAGGATGCATAACTTTGCAAACATGAAAGCAAAGCAATACGAGCATCTTTTTTTCGATCTTGATCATACCCTCTGGGATTTTGAAACCAATTCTGAAGCCACCCTGCGTGACCTCTATGCAGAATTGAAGCTGGATGAAAAGGCAACAGGTGATTTTGATCAGTTCCATAAGACCTATCAGCACCACAACAATATTTACTGGGACAGGTTCAGGAAAGGGTATATCAACCGGGAAGAACTTCGCTGGAGAAGGATGTGGCGAACCCTGGTGGATTACAAAATAACCGATGAACCCTTATCTAAGAAAATGAGTGATCGTTATCTGGAAATCCTTCCCACCAAAACCAATCTGTTCCCGCATTGTATGGAACTCCTGCATTATTGCTCAGAAAAAAAATATCCCATGCACCTGATCACCAATGGGTTTGAGACAACCCAGCACCTGAAGATCAAGAACAGTGGGATCAGTCATTTTTTCAAGGAAGTCATCACCTCAGAACAAGCGGGCATCATGAAGCCACATGCCGCTATTTTTGAATACGCGCTGAACAAGACCAATACCACCGCAGAAAAAAGCATCATGATAGGAGATACCCTTGAGGTGGATATCCTTGGTGCATTGAATGCAGGATGGGACACAGCATATTTCAATCCTGCTGTTCCGTATACCCCCAAGATCAAGCCTACTTACGTGATCCAGAATCTTGGTGAGCTGATGAAAATATTCTGATCAGGCAATCAAATGGTGGCGAGAACGCTAACACCATTTTTAACGGTATCGCCAATCTTTACATTGACCTTGGTGCCAACAGGCAACAACAAGTCAACACGGCTTCCGAATTTGATGAAACCCAGTTCCTCGTTCTGTTTGGCTAGTTCACCAGGTACAGCATAGTTCACGATTCTCCTGGCCAATGCCCCGGCAATCTGTTTCACCAGCATGGTGACTTTGGGATTGGAAATCACAATGCTGTGGCGTTCGTTTTCTGTAGAAGATTTCGGATCCCAGGCCACCAGGTATTTACC
>JBJOOI010000418.1:0-2587 GCA_046051375.1 Bacteroidota bacterium
GTTCTGTTGATGACATCGTCTACAAACTGTTTGCCAAATGGTAGTGGCTCGTTGTTGCAATCAAGGTAGATGGTCTCCTTGTTGTTGGCCATGTACAGGTGATTGCCTGATCCGTATCTTGCGATGTCGATGTTTTTCCTGATCTCAATAAAACCATCCGTTCCAAGAATGGTCAGCCTTCCATCGCCCCAGGTCTTCAGGCCATCGGGCGTGAACCAATCCACCCTGATATAACCGGCGCCGCCATTGCCTTTCAGCATCACATCGCCAAAATCTTCAAACTGGGGATATTGCTTGTTGTTGACATTTCCGGTTTGGGAGGCAACCACCTCGGCTGAAGTAGAGCCAGTGAAAAATAGGAATTGGTCAAACTGGTGAGACCCGATATCGCAAATGATGCCACCATATCTTTTCTTGTCAAAGAACCATTCGGGTCTGCTTTTGACACTCATCCTGTGCGGGCCCAGGCCAATGGTTTGCACCACCTTGCCAATTCAATTCACCTGCCTTTACGGTTGCTTTGTTTTCAAAACGTTCACTGAACATGATGGAATAGATGCGCTTGGTTTCCTGTTGAACCTTCTTCACCGCTGCCAATTGCTCCAGTGTGGTGATGCCTGGCTTGTCTACCAGGTAATCCTTGCCATGCTTCATCACCTCGATACCCAATGGTCCCCTTTCATCAGGAATGCCCGAGCTCAGGATGACCTGGATAGAATTGTCTTCCAGAATTTCCTTTGCGCTTGATGCTACCTTGACCTGCGGATAGGCCTTTACAAATGCCGCCAAGAGGTCTGCCTCTTTTGCATACACCGCCACCAGCTCTCCTCCACCTTTGATGACAGCGTTGCACATGCCGTAGATATGACTATGGTTGATGTTGATGACTGAGAACCTAATGCGTGTTTCCACTGGTTCGACCTTTTCTTGTTTTTCAGTAAAAGAAGATAACATCATCAGGCCACTGGCTGCTGCTGTGCTTTTGAGGAATTCGCGTCTTTGGGGCATGTGGTGGGTTTGGGTTGAGAGTTGTGGGTTGTGAGTTTTGGGTTGTCTGCAGAAGGCAGGAGAAGTTTAGTGAGGTTAAGGGTGCTAAATCGTTATCGTAAATTAATGAATTTATTTGTTGAGAGTTTATTAATTTCAGTAGACGTTTTTTTCTTCAGCGTCAGGAATACCACTGAAGTTGACAAAAAATCGATAACCCACAACTCACAACCAACAACCCATAACTCACAACCCAAAATTCACAACAATGAATACTCGCCGCAACTTTCTTCAAAAAGCTTCTTTTGGTTTTGCCGCTGCTGCTGCATTGCCCTCTCTTGGAAATGCCCTGACCCATCAGGCAGATGGAAACGCCGTTGAAGGTGCTGCCAGTTTTACGCTGGGTTTTGCAGGATACTCTTTTGTGAAATTTGACCTTGACAAGTCGATTGCCATGATGAAACGCCTGGCGGTTGACCATCTTTCCATCAAGGAGTTTCACCTTCCATTGAACTCAAGCCAGGAAACCATTGATGCCGTCAAGAAAAAACTCAGTGATGCCGGTATCAAGCCCTATACTGTCGGTGTTATTTACATGAGAAGCAAAGAAGCGGTGGACCAGGCCTTTGCCTATGCACAGAAAGTGGGCGTGAGCATGATTGTTGGTGTTCCCAATGCTGACTTGCTTGCTTATACTGAAGAAAAAGTAAAAGCAACCGATATCCGCATGGCCATCCACAACCATGGCCCAGAAGACAAACTTTACCCAAGCCCGAAAGATATTTACGACAGGATAAAAGACATGGATCCAAGGATGGGTCTCTGTGTTGACATCGGTCATACGCTCCGTGCTGGTGTACTCCCTGAGAAAGTGATTGTAGAGTACAAGGACAGGGTATTTGACCTGCACATCAAGGACGTTACGGCCATGGCAAAAGATGCCAAGGTTGCAGAGGTTGGCCGTGGTGCCATCAATTTCCCGGCCTTTGTAAAGTCTCTGAGAAAGATCAAGTATTCCGGTATTTGCAGCATTGAATATGAAAAGGACATGTCTGATCCTTTGGTGGGCATGGCTGAATCTGTTGGCTATTTCAAAGGGGTGCAGAACGCATAACCAACCTGCTGTTTATTGCACTAAATTTGTGCAATGCCAAAACTGAAGTTCTTCTTGCTCTTCTTGACTGTGTCAACAATTGTTGTTGCCCAGGACAGCTTGCCCAAGAAACTGTCTTTGACGGAGATTGTGGTTAAAGGAAAGAAGCCTCCCGTTTCCTTTAAGATTGATCGGCAGGTGTTTCGTGCAGCGGAATACGCCAATGCAGCCAATGGGAATGCCATTGACCTCATTAAAAATCTTCCTAGTGTTTCAGTGAATGGACAGGGGGAAATTAATCTTCGCGGTTCTGCCAGTTTTCAGGTTTTAATCAATGGCAGGCCCACACAGGGTGATCCTGCTTTTATGCTGGCGCAGATACCGGTTTCTTCCATTGAAAACATTGAAATGATCAGCAGCCCCGGGGCTGCATTTGATGCAGACGGCAAAAGTGGCGTGATCAACATCATCACCAAAACGGCTCCTGAAAAAGGCCTGATGGTGCAG
>JBJOOI010000419.1:0-3009 GCA_046051375.1 Bacteroidota bacterium
CAGGTGCCCTGCAACGGCCATCACTGCACAGGTAATCCATACCAGCATGCGTCTGTATTGGGCAATAAAATATGCCAGGAATCCAAGTATACAGGTTGCAATACCCGTCCACTGGTGCTTTTGGACCAGATCAGCATCATATTCACCAGACCCTGCAAGCAAATAACCGGCAATACAGGCAAACAGTGATGCAATCGCACCACTCAACAGGGCGTATGACAATGCACCATCAAACTGTTTTCTTTTTTCAGCACCGAACAGGCTGATGATAAAGGCAAATGAAAAAATGCCAATAGGAAGATGAACCAATAACGGATGAAGGTGTCCGATCAGTACTTCCAGTATTTCAAATTCAAATTTACCGATTATGATCTTCTCTTTTTGTTTTGGGATGGATTCATTGTGGTGAATAATGTACCCGGAAACGGTTTCTGATAGATTCATCTCCAGACCGAGTTGGTATTTCTCATTGAGGGGTTCAATTTCAAGCCTTCCGGAGAATTCATATTCATCCTCGCCCAGCTCTCGCTCCGTCAGTTCCTCAAAATCATATTCATCTTTGATTTCACCAAACAATTCTTCCAGCAGGTCTTCCATGGTGATGATGCCGGAAGTTCCTCCAAATTCATCCACCACCCAGGCCATGCTTTTTCGCTCTTTGATCAGCAAATTCATGAGATCGGTCGCAGACATGCTTTCTGGCACTGCAGGAATGGGAAGCATGATGGATTGGATGTTCTCTGGGTTTTTGAACAATGAGATCTGGTGCACATAGCCAATAATATTGTCAATGTTTTTTTCATATACCACCAACTTGCTGAGGTTGGTAGCGATGAACCTGCTTTTTAATTTTTCAATGGATTCATTCACACTGATGGCTTCGATTTCTTTTCTGGGCACCAGGCATTGGCGAATCTTCACATACGGCAAGGTCAGTGCGGCCTCAAACAATTCCTTGTTCATTTCCTGGCTTTCAAACTCCTTCTCATCCCTTTGCTGGATAAAATTCTCCAGTTCCAGCCGTGTAAAATTATTCTTGTTTTTCCTGATGTGTACATTCACCAGGTTCTTCAGGATCCATTCAGAAAGTGATACAAAGTAGTTGGCGATGGGGTAGAAGATGTTGTAAAAGAAACGCAGCAAGGGCGCAAGAAAAAACATCAATGTGTCTGCCTTTGACCTGAAAATGGCACGGCAGAAAAAGAAATATATCATGAAGGCCCCTGTTGATACCACCAGGTCAAAAAGAATCCTGATGTAAAGAAAATAGGGTACAAAATCCTGAGACAGATAACTTTCTGTCGTTCTCCAAAGTGGACTTAGGAATTCATCCACCAAAAGACCATAGATCACAAGGCAGATAATGATACCCACGAGCATGGCACTGATGAATTTGGCAGGCTCATCAAGGAAGGCAGAAAGGGTATGAGCACTTTTGGAACGTTGTTTTTTGCGCAACTCGATCGACAACCTGTTGAGCGACACAAAACCAACTTCAATCCCGGCAAAAAAACCTGCCAGTAAGAAAGCTATCAAGATGCCGGATAATAAAAGAGTTCCCATAGTGTTCATTTAGGAATGTGCATTCCTCTATTGCTAGCCAAGAAAACTGGCGATGATCTCCTTCACCTCGTTTGTAGCCCTGTCAAGGTCATCGTTCATGATTACCTTGTCAAAACTGTTCTTGTATTCCATTTCTTCTTTGGCTTTGCTGATCCTCGTATGGATGTGCTCCGCCGATTCCGTTCCCCTCCTCATCAGTCTTTGTTGCAGGATCTCCATGGATGGCGGTTCAATAAAGATGGTCAATACCTGTTCGCCAAACATTTTTTTTACATTCAAGGCACCTTTGACATCAATATCCAATAAAGGCGTTTTGCCTTCACTCCAGATTCTTTTCATCTCATCAACGGTAGTGCCGTAATACATTCCCGGATATACCATCTGCCATTCAACAAACTGATTTTTGTCGATTTTGTCCTTGAATTGTTCTTCTGAAATGAAAATATAGTCAACCCCATCAGTCTCTCCACCACGGATCTTTCTGGTGGTTGCAGAGACACTGAAAGAGAGCTGGTCGGCCATGCCCGCAAGCAGTCTGGTCTTGATGGTTGTTTTGCCAGCACCTGATGGTGCAGTCAGGATGATGATTTTTTGCTGTGCTGTTTCACGCATGGTGTCTGGGTCTTCAAAAGCTTTCATAAAAGTCAAAATGACTTCAGGTTTTACTTGAAACGCTTTTTCCCGAATTTCTGGGGAGGCCTGTTTTTTCCTCCACCGATAGCATTTCCGCCACCATTCGGGCGATTGCGTTGTTGGAATCCTCCTGCTCCCTGTAAGCCCTTACAAATGGAGTGCTGGTAAATTCAAGCTGTCCTTTTGTGATGGAGTTCAGTTCACTCCTGATGCTTTCATCTGGGATGAGTTCCTTGTGCCAAGTGTTGTAGGCAAGCTTCATGTAGTAGGCTATGATATGGGAGAAGCCAGAGCGTTTTTCCTCATTTTCCTCAGCCATTGCTTTGGCAATCACCAGTTCAAGGTGTTTTCCAAGGTGATAGTATTTCGGATGCCTTTTGGGGTAAGGCAAAGGCTTGGGCTTGGCCATTAACGACTCTCTTGTAGGAATCGGATAGGGGCTTTCCACCTCCAGTTTGAAGTCAGAAATCAAAAAAAGATGATCCCAGAGCTTGTGCCTGTAATCTTCAATATTCTTGAGTTGTGGATTGATGAACCCCATCAGTTCTATGACTGCCTGTGCATTTCTTAGTCTTCTTTCCTTGTCTTCGATGGAAAGGATATGCCCAACCATCTGCTGCACATGCCTACCGTACTCCCTCATCACAAGGTGACTTCGATTGGTATTGTATTCCATTATTGTCTTTTGAGAGCAACAAAAATAAGGTTTATGGGGCGATTTTGAGAATATTTTGACACGGGGCCTGCCATTTCATAATTTGCGGTCATGTGCTTTCATAACGGAATCGACGTAAATCGGGCTGAACATATCAA
>JBJOOI010000420.1:0-3699 GCA_046051375.1 Bacteroidota bacterium
TTTTTCCAGACGGTTTGCCCGGAAAAGTTTTTCATCACAATGAAAGACCTTTCCTGAACTGAATTGTAAACAGGTTGAATCGCTCCTGCCACTGGCGAATAAACAAATCGCTTGCCATCCTTTACAGTGAAAAATGATTCAACACCAGCTGCCATCATATCATCCACCCAGGGAGCAACAACATGGCCTGCTTTCTTCATTTCGCTGACGGTCTGTTCCACTCCAAGCAGATCCCATGTTTCAAAAGCCCCAATTTCCCATCCAAATCCTGCCTTCAGTGCATCGTCAATTCCTTGGAGTGTGGATGATATGACTGGCACCCTGTTGGAAACATATGCAAAAAGACCATAATGAAAACTCCGGTAAAAATCTCCAGCCAGATCAGGGAAAGCACAAAGGGTTTTGATCCTTGTGGGCAAATCCTCAATGGCTTTTGCTGCATCTATGGCGTCAAATCTTGTCTTTTTTCTTGCGCCATATTCCAATGTTTTCAGGTCGAGGGTAAGGATTTCCTTTCCCCCTGCTGCCGTTTTGGTTTTCTTGAAAAAGCCCTGCCCAGATTTATCTCCCAACCAGTTGTTGTCTATCATTTGCTGAAGCCATGCAGGAATCCTGAATTGATCTCTGGCTTCATCATCCGGACAATGTGCAAACAATCCTTTGGCCACATGCACCAGGGTGTCAATCCCAACAACATCTGCAGTCCTGAACGTGGCAGACTTGGGTCGTCCAATAATGGGGCCGGTAAGGGCTTCTACATCATCAACAGTAAGTCCGGTTTTTTCCATGGCTTCCAAAATGGCCATAATGCTGAAAATTCCTATCCGGTTGGCGATGAATCCTGGGGTATCATTGCAAAGCACAGTAGTCTTCCCCAGAAAAAGATCACCATACTGCAACAGAAAATCAACCACCCATTTTTTCGTTTTTGGGGTTGGGATGATTTCCAGCAAACGCAGGTAGCGCGGGGGATTGAAGAAATGTGTTCCACAAAAATGTTGCTGAAAATCTTCCGACCTTCCTTCAGCAATCATCTGAATGGGAATGCCGGAAGTATTGGTGCTGACAAGTGTTCCAGGCTTTCTGAATTGTTCCACACGTTCAAACAATTGTTGTTTGATGTGCAGCTTTTCTACAATGGCCTCAATGATCCAATCACATGAACCAATGCCAGAAAGATCATCTTCAAAATTCCCTGTAGTAATCCTTTTGGGAACATCAGCAGTATAAATGGGGGAAGGGTTTGATTTGATGGCAGTCTGCAACGCGATATTGACAAGCTTGTTTCGCTCAGCTTTTGACGCACCTGGTTTTGCATCAGGAGAAACCATGTCCAGCAGCAATACCTGCACTCCAATGCCAGCAAAATGACAGGCAATCCTTGATCCCATGATGCCAGATCCCAGGATAGCCACTTTCTTTATTGTAGGGTTCATATGTATTTACAGGATTTCCTTAAGAAACTTTTGCACCGGCAGCAATAGCATTTTCAGGTTGTACAAAATGCAGTTTTCCATCAGCATCTTCTGCCATCAAAATCATGCCATTGCTGTCTATACCGCGCATCTTGCGTGGCGCAAGGTTGGCAACAACAACAGTGGCGCAAGGTTGGCAACAACAACAACCTGTTTTCCAATAATATCCTCGGGTTGAAAATGCATGGCAATACCAGAAAGAATGGTTCTTTTCTCAAATCCCAGATCAACTTCAAGTTGCAATAACTTATCTGCCTTGGGAACTTTTTGTGCAGCAGTGATGATGCCTGTACGCAGGTCTATTTTTCCAAAATCATCATATACAATTTCATCTTTCAGCGCTTGTTGAACTTTCTCTTCAACAGGCTTTTCCGCTGCGGATTTTCCTTCAGCGGCAATCACTCCGGCTTTTAATTTTTCGATTTGTTGTACGATCTCTTCGTCCTCTATTTTCCTGAACAACAACTGTGGTTCACGCAGGCTGTATCCGACACTGAGCAGTTTCATGCTGCCTGCATTTTCCCAGTCCAGCATCTTGTCTACCACCTTCATCATGCTGCACATTTTCTTTGCTGTGGAAGGAAGAAATGGATTGATGAGCACGGCAAGATTGGCAGCAAGCTGCAAACAATGGTGCATGCAGTTGTCAATTTTCTGCTGTTGCCCAGGGTTCTCCGCAAGCGTCTTGGCAAGAATCCAGGGCTCTTTTTCTTGCATGTACTTATTCCCTTTTCGGGCAAGATCGATTACATCAAACAGTGCCTCGCGGAATTTATAATTTTCCAGGGAAGCCTGAATTTTGGTCTTGGCATCTGTGATGTCGCGGACCAACTGATGGTCTTTTTCATCGGCGAATTCCTCAATAAAACGAGGCACTTTTCCTCCGCACAATTTGTGCATCAATACAAAAGCACGGTTCACATAATTTCCGAAAATGGAAACAAGCTCACTGTTCACCGCATCCTGAAAACCTTTCCAGGTAAACTCACTGTCCTTGCTCTCTGGCGCAATCTGCGTGAGATAATACCGGAGCATATCAACACACTGATCGCCTCCATTTTCTTTCTTCACAAAATCAGTAATGAAATCGCGCATCTCGAGTTTCCAATTCCTGCTGGTGCTCATTTTATCCCCTTCAAGATTCAGGAATTCATTGGCAGGAACATTGGTGGGGAGAATATTCCCATGCAATTTGAGCATCACCGGAAAGATGATGCAGTGGAAAACAATATTGTCCTTTCCGATGAAGTGAACCAGTTGCGTATCATTGTCGTACCAGTATGGCCTCCAATCCTTGTCGTTGTCAAGGGCCCATTGTTTTGTGGCAGAAATATATCCTATTGGGGCATCAAACCAAACATACAATACTTTTCCAGCAGCGTCTTCCAAAGGCACCTGAACACCCCAGTTCAAATCGCGGGTCACAGCCCTGGACTGCAAACCTCCGTCAATCCAGCTCTTGCACTGACCTACCACTGAAGGCCTCCAGTCTTCTTTGTGCTGATCCAGGATCCAATCCCTTAAAAATTGTTCATGCTTGGCTAGAGGCAAGTACCAATGGCTTGTTTTTTTCTTGATGGGCTTGTTCCCACTGATGGTGCTTACTGGATCGATGAGCTCATCGGGGCTGAGTGCTGTTCCACAGGATTCACACTGGTCGCCAAAAGCCCTGTTGCTCTTGCAATGCGGGCAGGTTCCTTTGATGAAACGATCGGCCAGAAATGTAGAAGAAGCCTCATCATAATATTGTTCCGTTTCCTTGGTCTCTAATTCGCCTCTTTCATGAAGAAATGTGAAGAACTCCCTAGAGGTTTCATGGTGCAGCGGATCGGAAGTGCGGTGGTACACATCAAAACTGATCTGCAGGTCTGAAAAGTCTTCCTCCATCGCCTGGTGGTACTTGTCGATGATGGCCTGTGCAGTGGTTCCCTCTTTCATCGCTTGTATGGGAATAGCAGTTCCATGTTCATCACTTCCACATACAAATACAACATCCCTTTTCTGTGCCCGGAGGTAACGGACATAAATATCTGCAGGGATATAAGCACCGGCCAGGTGACCGATATGTTTCAGTCCGTTTGCGTAAGGGAGTGCAGAGGTAACAAGGTATCGTTTAGGGAGATTGTTCATTTGCTTTCTTTCGTATCTGCAAAAATAACCAAATGTATCGAAGGATTAGGGGCATTTTTTAGCCATAAAACCTAATTTTAGGCCATGAAGATTC
>JBJOOI010000421.1:0-2763 GCA_046051375.1 Bacteroidota bacterium
TATGATGGATTACCCCACCGCCGCTGGTGGCGCGCCTTCATGGAATACGGCAATGGCATCATGGGTGACATGTGCATCCACATGTTTGATACGGTTCGCTGGATGCTTGACCTGGGCTGGCCCAACAGGATCAGTTCAACAGGAGGCATCTATGGCAGCAACCCTGGCAAAAGCAATATTGCGGATTCACAAACGGCCATATTTGAATATGAAAACCTGAACTGCGTTTGGCAACACCGGAGTTGGGGAACAGCAGCAGATCCTGAGTATCCATGGTCTTTTAAAATTTATGGTGAAAACGGAACCCTTTGCGGCAGCACCATGAAATTTGATTTTATTCCATCCGGTAAAGGAGAAAAAATTCACAGGGATGTGGTGCTTGAAAAAGAGAAATATCCTGAAGACCTTACAGAGAAAGACATTGAGCTGTTTGCTGCGCCTGCAACCCGTGAGCACATGAGGAATTTTCTTTCTTCCATCGACAACCATACCAGGCCAGTGGCCGACATTGAAGAGGGGCATATTTCAACGGCTTCCTGCATCCTTGCCAATATGGCCATGAAACTCCAAAGACCATTGGTCTATGATCCTGTAAAGCGGATTGTCAAGAACGATCGCGAGGCTACAGCACTGCTGAAAAGGGGTTATAGATCACCCTGGAAACACCCTCATCATCTTTTGTCTTAAGGCGCATACATGACCATTTACCACCGCACTGAATATCCGGAGCAGATGCCTCCTGCAGATTTCGATCGCTTTCTGGCCTTGGGTTGGTACCGCATGCGTCAACATGTTTTCACCTGCTCACACCTGTTTGATTTCAATGATCAAAGCGAACTGACAGGCCTGCGCAGGGTATGGTGGATGCGTTTTTCCATCAACCGCATCCTTCCTCATTCTTCCCACCAGAAATTGAAAAAAAGAAACAATGGATTTAAGGTGGTGATGGGCCCACATGAAACAATCAGTATTGCAGAAGAAAACTTGTATTGTGCTTACCGCGAGTCGATTGATTTTGATGGCTACCCCTCGCTGCAAGATGCACTGCTTGGCCGTGCAGCAGATGCAAGCATTTACAACAGCCAATCCATTGCAGTCTATGATGGAGAAAAACTGATCGCCTTCGGTATTTTTGATTTGGGTGAAAAATCAGCTTCTTCGCAGATCCATTGCTATGATCCTGCCTACGCTTCCTACAGCCTGGGAAAATACCTGATCCTGCTTACCCTGGATCACCTGAAATCCCTGGGGTATGACTGGTATTATCCGGGCTATGTTTTTGCTGGAAACCCCAAAATGAATTACAAGCTTTTTGCCGGAAAAGAAGCTGCCGAATATTTTGATCCTGATAGCGGAGAGTGGCAGGCCTTTGTTGAGGAATTGCTGGATGATGAGCCCTACAGCGAGGAACTGATCCAACAGGTCAGTGAGAAAATGTTTGGCAGAATAAGGGAATGAGCCTTAGCGATGGCTGTTCAATATTGCCTTTACAGCATGCAGATTTTTGTACTCCAGCGTAGATGGCGTCATGGAATTGATGCTCTCCAGCAAAAGATCTCTCTTTGATTTGTCTTCCCAAACCAATGCCAGGGGATGCATGTCAACTTTCACAAAAAACAAACAGGTATCGCCTGCAACGCCAACTGTAGTCTGGGTTTCAGTCCTGAAATAAAGATTACCGATGCCTGATGCAACAGGCCTTTGATAGCCAGGGTGCTGGCTCAAACCCGGCAAAGAGGTGACTGTCCAGACATGCCTTCTGAACATGGGCCCATCCCTTGAAATGATGGCCGCTACTTTTTCGCTGGATGCCCTGAGGTTGTCGCCATCGGCCACAGGCAGGTGCAGTCCAAAAAACGATTCACCCAATTTTTGGGCAGGAACAAATCCACTGGGAAAGCAAAAGCAAATCGAAACCAGTTTGCCCTTGTGAAGTATGGCAAGATCTTCCTCGCATGCCAGTGCAATAGACCTGATGTCTGCTACATTGTTCAGGCCACAATAATTACCCATCATTTGTACCAGTGGAATGGCATCATCATCGGTAGCCGCGAGGTCATGGCCAATGGCATCCAATTCCCTCTTTTTTTGCAAGAGATAAGATGGGTCAGGATGCCGGTTGAACGCATCACCACTGTATTTGACAATGTCATGCAATATAATCTTGCTCAAATGTACAACATACATGCACTCAGGATGATAGGGGAGAAATTTATTGCGAGGCGATGTCTGAAACCCAATGCACCTGGCCATTTTGCCTGGCCAGTTCATCTTCTCCACCGTCTCCAAATGATTTCATCCTTTCAGAAAATCCTTTCAATACCTTGTTGACCATTCCATTGACCGTGCCCTCCTCTTCAATGGTTCCAGCCCGGATGCCGGTGGCTGGCGAACCGCTTCCAGAATATCTTCTTTCAGCATCAGTTGTCTGGCATTGGAGGATGGAATCATGACGCCCTGCTCCCCATTCAATCCAATCAACTTGCACAATTCAAAATATCCTTCAATCTTTTCATTGATGCCACCAATGGCCTGCACCTCTCCTTTTTGGTTGACAGAACCCGTCACTGCAATGCCCTGCTTGATGGGCAATTTGGCGAGGCCGGACAACAATGCATAAAGCTCTGTACTGGATGCACTATCGCCCTCCACTTCGGAATAGCTCTGCTCAAACACAAGCCTTGCAGAAAGGCTGACAGGCTTGTCCTGAAAGAATTTTTCCGCCAGGTAGCCGGTCAATATCAATACCCCTTTGGTATGGAT
>JBJOOI010000422.1:0-2930 GCA_046051375.1 Bacteroidota bacterium
AGCCAGAAAACAAGTCAATGTTTGTCGTTAAAAAGGAGAGGGTTCAACGGGAAGATGATGATGAAATGCCGACATCTATCAAAGGCCCTTCTACTGAAAATTATGACGTGCCAGACAACGCTTATGAGGATGGTGTGATCACCTTGAAAGCCAAGGACCAAATGGTCAGGATGCACAAGGACCAGAAGCCATTTTTTCTCGCAGTGGGTTACCACAAGCCCCATCTTCCATTTGTTGCGCCAAAAAAATACTGGGATCTCTATAACCGTGCAGACATGCCCTTGGCCAGCTTTCAGGAACATGCCAGCAACGCACCAGAAATTGCCTATCACAAGTCAGGCGAACTCAGAAACTATACCGATATCCCAGCCTTTGCCATGTTTAACGAACCAGGCTTTCACCTGAGGTTAAAGACCGAAAAACAACTGGAATTGATCCACGGCTATTATGCTGCTGTATCATATATGGACGCTCAAGTAGGCATTTTGTTGAACACCCTGGATTCATTGGGAACACTGAACAATACCATCATTGTTTTGTGGGGTGATCATGGCTGGCACCTGGGCGATCATGATCTTTGGGAAAAGCATACCAATCTGGAACAGGCCACCCGTGCTCCATTGATCATTGCAGCCCCAGGCATGAAACCTGGTCCATCCAGTTCATTGTCTGAACACATTGATATTTTTCCAACACTTTGTGACCTCGCGTCAGTGCCCGTTCCAGCGCATTTGCATGGCAAAAGCCTTAAGCCCGTCATGCAGAACAAAAAGGCAACGGTGAACGAATTTGCTATGAGCCAATACCCAAGAAAGCTCAGCAAAGAAGAAATGAAAAAGAAAAATTATACCAGCAACGCAATGATGGGATACAGCATGCGTACTGACAAATACCGTTATACCATCTGGATGAATGATTTTACATCAAGCACTGCATTCAGTGAAAGCAAGGTGTACGCTACAGAATTATATGATTACGTTGCAGATCCACTGGATCAAATCTTCTTTCTTTGCTTCATCATTTGCGTTGATTATTTTGAATAGCTTTTTTTCACAAGCTTCCCTTGCCCAAAAAGCAAAACCCAACATTTTGTTCATTGCAGTTGATGACCTAAAACCAGTCATCGGTGCTTATGGCAACAAAATGATCAAGACGCCTAACATCGATCGATTGGCGCGGCGAGGGACAGTATTTTTGAGCAACTATTGCCAGCAAGCCATATGTGGCCCGACCAGGGCAAGTATCCTGACGGGAATGAGGCCCGACATGACAAAGATCTGGGACCTGAAAGCCAAGATCAGGGAAGTTAGTCCAGATATAGTTACACTTCCCCAATACCTCATCACGCAAGGATATTCAACACAAGGTATAGGCAAGGTTTTTGATCCAAGGAATGTGGATGAACAGAATGATCAAAAATCCTGGAGTGTTCCTTATCACAAGACAGACAAGAAATATTATGTGCCAGCCTTGGGAGAACCAGCAGAAGGCAGATACCAATTGAAAGATACAAAGGCAATGGTTGAAAAGGTTATCAGCGAAGCCATTGCAAAAGGGATGACCAAAGCCGAAGCCAATGCAGAAGCCAATCTCAAAGTCAGGCCCACCAGTGAAATTATTGATGTGCCCGATAATGCCTATAACGATGGTGCCAATATCCTGCAGTCGAAAGACATCCTCAAACAATTGTCAAAAAAAGGGGAACCATTCTTTTTTGCAGTTGGCATTGCTAAACCCCATCTGCCATTTGTGGCACCTAAAAAATATTGGGATCTGTACAAAACATCAGAAATGCCTTTGGCTCCCTTCCAGGAGCAATCTACCAATCCCATTGCTGTAGCCTACCACAATGCCGGTGAAATAAGGGCGTATACAGACATGCCGGCTGATCTGGCAAAAACAAAGCAAAAGGATTTTGGCTATACAATATCACCCGCCAAACAACAGGAATTGATCCACGCTTATTATGCTGCAATCTCTTATACAGATGCTTTGGTTGGAGACCTTTTGAATACCTTAGATTCCCTGGGGCTTTCAAAAAAAACCATTGTTGTACTTTGGGGTGATCATGGTTGGCATCTTGGTGATCATAATCTCTGGTGCAAGCATAGCAATTTTGAAGAGGCCACCCGTGCACCATTGATCATCAGTGCACCAGGCATTGATCCGAACAGTACACAATCGCTTACCGAACATGTTGATGTCTTTCCAACCCTGTGCGATCTGGCTGGATTGCCCATTCCTTCACAGCTTCAGGGGAAAAGCCTTAAACCTGTGATGCTTAATCCCGTACTTGCTGTAAAGAAATATTCAACCAGTCAGTACCCTCGCAGTGGGCTTGATGAAGAGAGTGGACGTACCGGTTTTGTGGAAGCCAATACAATGGGATATTCCATACGTGATGGTCAATATCGTTTTACCATTTGGATGAAAAACGGATTCAGGTCAACCAGAAAATATGCCGAAAAAGACGAGATTGGCATGGAGCTGTATGATTACAAGGCAGATCCCCTGGAAACCAAAAATGTGGCTGGTGAAAAAAACTATGCATCTGTTGCAGCAAAAATGAGATCAGATTTATTGAATTATTTCAACTCTCAAGTAATTCAATAAGCATCAATACACCAATATGAAATATCTAATATACTTTCTTGCCCTTGGTTTCTTTGGATTGACAGCAGATGCACAAGTCAAAAAGCCCAACATCATTTTTGTTTTGGCAGATGACTTGGGTATTGATGGCGTGAGTGCTTACGGAGCAGATTTTTTTAAGACGCCAGTGATAGATAAGCTGGCGAAGGAAGGTATTCGCTATACCAATGCCTATACCGTGCCATTGTGCGGGCCATCCAGGGCTTTGATACTATCTGGGAGATATGGCTTCAGGACAGGTGCTGTAAACCAGGACATGACCGGAGAAATCAAGCCTT
>JBJOOI010000423.1:0-2549 GCA_046051375.1 Bacteroidota bacterium
GCAATAAAAATCTTTTCGGATATCAGATGGAGTAGAAACGTCCAATTCATAGGCTGCCCCCATCTTCATGGTATAGGGTTGCCCCATGGCCAAAAATTGCCTGCTCCCTACATTGACCATGTCCCAAATGGCCATTTTCAGTCCCTCAACAGAATCCTTGATGGTCAGGAACCGCTGTGTACCATCAGCCTTTAAAGAACTGAAGAATCCATCACCGCCTATTTTTAGCTCCTGTTCATTTGCCTGAGCAGTTAAATAAATAAAAATGTTGGGAGGTGGAAGACTGGCAGGGAATCCCACTCTAATCAAAGAATCTCCGGTTTTGCGATAGAAATATGGAACTTCATTATTGTTATGATCAAACCCAAACAGTTGCCCCTGGTAATGATAAAAATCCATGATATATCCGGAAGGCAAATGATCCCAAAAAAAAGGATGCCAGACTGGTACTGAATTTTCGATGGTAAGATATCCGGCTGCATGATTGGCAGCGATAAATGCCGTATCTCCTATCACACGGATCTTTCTCACATACTGAAGCGTATCGAAAGCCGTGCCGCTGATCAAACGTCCGTTTTTCAGATGCATGATCTTCAGTCCGGATACCTCAGTTCCAATCAATGCATGATCTTTCAAAAATCCTATACTCAATACTGATTTCCCCTGCATCGAATCCATCATCACATGGTGATGTGGCGCGTCAGGATTTAAAATTTTCAATCCTGATTCCGTGGCAATCCAGGTTCTCCCACTTTCATCACGGATAAGTGACTTGACATAATTGTGCCTGAGTCCATGGTTCAATGACAATTCAGGCATGAGCGTACCCGGCTGTGATTGAACCTGGGAAAAAATCAAACCGAAAAAAAAGATTAAGAGGACAGATTTTTCAAACCTGTTCGGGATATGGGTAGGCATATGTCATGATTGAGAAAAACCTGGTTTTTTTTAAACCCCTTGATGAAATTTCGATTGACCAAATATGATTTATGTATGCGAACAAATCCCTGACCCAATTCTGGCAATAGCGACTTCAACGTACGGACAGTGGTAATTTGTTCCTTACTAGTGAAAAGAGTGGAGTAAGGTCCATTGCCCTTAACATGGGTGATGTCGGATATTTTATACAACCGTGTGAAACCCTTCTCCCTCAATGGAATTGTTGCGCTTGAACCCGATGGATTGATCATGGAGAAATACCTGTTCAAACAAGCGCTCAACTCGATCTCCTTTATGGGTTTCATCAAATAATCAAAGGCATTGCTCCGGATGGCTTGTATGGCATGTTCTGAATAGGCTGTTACAAATATGATCTTTGATGTTTTAGGAATTTCATCGATAATGGTAAATGAAGACATTCCTTTGAAATTGATGTCAAGGAAAATGAGATCATAATGATGCTTAGAGAGAAATGCTTTTGTTTCATCCAGGCTTGAGGCAACGTCAAAATGAAAGGAACGATTGAACATCAACTTTTTCAAGAGGATTTCCATCGTCACCCTTCCACTAAGTTCGTCATCAGATATGAGCAACCTGGTTTGCATGGGGTAAAATTAGGTTAGCAACGGCAGACTGAAATGGCATTGAACCAGGTTTAAATCTATCCAATCTTAGGACAAAATTGCTCAATTTCAATTCCCAGTGACATTTTTTTACTGAACAAACCAAATCCTTATTGTTATGCTATAAATCCCCATCAACTTCAAGGTCCAAACCGGTGTCTGGCAGCAATTGCTGTTCGTCCGATGCCGGTAATGATTCTATATTCATGAGCTTTCGGTTGATGGCTTTGCTCCGTTTGCCAATCAATTCTTCCACTGTATCACTGGCTGCATTGATGCTCTTCTGCGCTTTTTGCAACAATCCCCCGAACTTGTTAAACTCAGTCTTCACCTCACCCAGCACCTTCCATACTTCGCTGCTCCTTTTTTGCAGGGCCAGCGTTCTGAAGCCCATCTGCAGGCTGTTGAGAATAGCTACCAAGGTGGTAGGGCCTGCTACCGTGATCTTGAATTCATCGCGGAGTTGATCCACCAGTGCGCTTCTCCGAATCACCTCTGCATAAATGCTTTCGAAAGGCAAAAACAGAATGGCAAAGTCAGTGGTATTGGGCGGATCAGAATGGCAAAGTCAGTGGTATTGGGCGGATCGATGTATTTGTCTCTGATGTCTTTGGCCATTTTCTTGATGGCAGCTTCCATGTTTTTGGTGGCCAGTTCAACAGCATCGGGCGTGCCGATATCATAGGCTGCCAACAATTGTTCATAAACTTCTTTGGGGAACTTTGCATCGATGGGCAAATACACGATGCTATTTTCGTCTTCACTCCTTCCTGGTAGTTTGACCGCAAACTCAACAGGGTCAGCACTTCCCAGCTTGGTCCTTACATTGGCATCGTATTGGTTGGGTGCAAGGATCTGCTCCAGCAACATGGCCAGCTGCACCTCTCCGACATTGCCCCTCAGCTTGACATTGCTCAAGACTTTTTTCAGGCCTCCAACATCGGTGGCAAGGGTCTGCATTTCGCCCAATCCTTTTTGCACACTTTC
>JBJOOI010000424.1:0-3111 GCA_046051375.1 Bacteroidota bacterium
GTGCAGGCATGTCCGGATGATCTGGGAAAAATGGATGTTGTCAACCGCAGGGATGCCTGGTGCGGTAAAATATCGGTTTGCAACAACCTTTACCAGTTCGGCATCAAATTCACACTAACAAGCAAACATGTTTCGGCATTGGATGACAGCAGCTTTCTGACTGATCTCCAAGATTTCATCCGGGTCTGTAAGGTGGTCAAGGGCATGCGAAAAGTAAGGATTGGTGCGGTTGGTGCAAGGCCAGGAGCCTTCAATACAGTTCGTTACAGTGAGAAAATCCTGCAACGCCATGGCATCTCAGTTACCACGGTCGACCTCTCCGAAATCCTTGGAAATGCCAACAAGCTTACAGCAAACGACGCAAGCGTAAAACAAAAACTGGAAAAAATTCATCACTATACCCCAGTAGGGGCAACACCCAATGATCGGTTGGTTCAAATTGCCAAGCTGGATGTTGTGCTGGGTGATTTCATGCTGGAAAACAGCCTGGACGCAACAGCCATCCAATGCTGGACATCCCTTCAGAAAAACTATGGCTGCAATGTTTGTACCAACATGAGCATGATGAGCGAAAACATGCTCCCTTCAGCCTGTGAAGTGGATGTTACCGGAACACTGAGCATGTATGCCATGCAGCTTGCCAGCGGATCTCCTTCTGCATTGGTTGACTGGAACAACAACTATGCCAACGATGAAAGCCGGTGTGTGCTGTTCCATTGCGGCAACTGGGCAAAATCCTTTCTTCCAGACATCACGATGAGCACCGCACCCATCCTGGGTACGTCGGTTGGCACTGAAAATACCTATGGTGCCCTGGATGGCAGAACGCCTGCCATGCCATTGACTTTCGGAAGAATCAGTACCGACGATTGCAAAGGAATCATCAAAGCTTATGTAGGTGAAGGTGAACTCACAGATGATCCGCTCAACACCTTTGGTAACAGGGCGGTTGCTAAGATCAACGATTTGCAGGGGCTGATGAAGCATGTCTGTAAAAACGGTTTTGAGCACCATGTGGTCATGAATGCCAGCAAAACTGCGTCCATTCTAAAAGAAGCCTTCGAAAACTATCTTGGGTGGGAAACCTATGAACACAAATAACCCAAGATGCAAACTCGCCATCCAATCTGTCCGGTACAGGAAAAAAATTCTGCAATACATTAAATTGGCCAATGCCGGTCATACTGGCGGAAGCCTTTCCTGCATAGACATACTCAACGTTTTGTACAACAAGGTGTTGAACGTGACGCCTGAAAACTTCGGATCACCAGACCGCGACCGTTTCATCCAGAGCAAAGGACATTGTGTGGAAGCTTTGTATGTTGTCTTGGCAGACAAAGGATTTTTTCCCATTGAAGACCTTGAAACGCTTTGCCAATATCAATCCCATTACATAGGCCATCCAACCAAAAAAGTGAACGGGATTGAACAAAATACCGGTGCATTGGGCCATGGACTGCCGATTGCCGCGGGCATGGCGATTGCTGCCAAGATGGATAAAAAAGATTTTAGGGTATTTACACTTTTAGGTGATGGGGAAATCCCAGAAGGATCCAATTGGGAAGCAGCACTGACTGCAGCCCATTACCAACTGGACAACCTCTGTGCGATAGTTGACAAGAACGGACTGCAAATCAGCGGAAAAACATCATCAGTTTGCAATACTGACCCGCTTCATGAAAAATTTGAAAGCTTTGGCTGGGCAACCAGGTATGTAGATGGAAACGATACCGAGGCGCTGGAAGCGGTTTTTGCTTCGCTCCCTTTTGAAGCCGGCAAACCTTCTCTCATCATTGCGCAAACCATCAAGGGAAAAGGAATCAGTTTCATGGAAAATGAAATCAAATGGCATCATGGGGTTCCCAATGATGAACAATACCAAAAGGCGCAGCTTGAGCTGGACAAACAATTAAACGCATTGGAACATGGCTGAGCAAAAAAACAACCTGCCCTATCAACCCAACCAGGATATTTTTGCAAAAACCCTGGAAAGGCTTGCTGCTGCTGAACGAAACATCATCGCCGTAACAAGCGACAGCAGAGGCTCCGGAAAGCTGGGGCCCTTTGGTCAACAATTCCCTGAACAGCTTGTGGAAGTAGGTATCGCTGAACAGAACCTGGTGGGCGTTGCTGCAGGGCTCGCATCCTGTGGCAAAAAAGTATTTGCCGTTTCTCCTGCATGTTTCCTGACCGCAAGATCATTGGAACAAATTAAAAATGATATCGCTTACAGCGACAATCCCGTAACAGTGGTGGGCATCAGCGCAGGTGTGAGTTATGGTGCGCTGGGCAGTACGCACCACAGCCTTCATGATTTTGCCGTTCTCCGTGCCATCCACAACATCACCATTGTGGCCCCGGCAGACAATTATGAAACAGCAAAGGCCGTTGAACTGGCGGCTGCATCCACATCCCCTGTTTACCTGCGGTTTGGAAAAAAACCAATGCCCAACCTTTTGGAAGCAGGCAGCAGCGAAGAGGAGCTTGCGGGCTTTTCCTTTGGCAAGGGCAGGGTGATAAGAAAAGGGAAAGATGCTGCTATCATTGCCAATGGTGAAACCGTTGCTCCTGCGATTGAGGCGGCACTAAAACTGCAGCAAGAAGGCCTTGAAGTTACTGTTGTCAGCATGCATACCATCAAACCCCTTGACAAAGACTTGCTCAACCTGTTGGCCGCAGAATGCCGTTGCATGGTTACCGTAGAAGAGCACAGTGTTCACGGTGGATTGGGTGAGGCCTGTGCGGCGCACCTGCTGCAGCAAGGAATGGCAAAGCCATTCAACATCATGGGTATCCCAGACGAATATACCGTTACAGGTTCACAGCTGGACATCTTCAGGCATTATGGCATCACTGCCGAAGGAATCAGCAATACTGTTCTATCACTTTTAAATTCAGCACATGCGTAATGGCCAATGGCTGCTCATCGGAATCATGGTTCTTTTGCTTGGGGGCTGCAAACAATCCAAGTCAAAAAAATCAACAGGAAAAATGGCTGTGGTTGTGTCTACCCTCAACAACCCCTGGTTTGTTTTTCTGGCAGAAACTGCCGCAAAAAAAGCAGAAGCGCTTGGTTATGAGGCCAGGATATTCGATTCACAAAACAATACG
>JBJOOI010000425.1:0-2770 GCA_046051375.1 Bacteroidota bacterium
CGAGATACCGCTTTTTTGATTTCTTCGATTGCTATTGTGATTTCCTGCATAGAAGTGAATCTTCCAAAACTAAAGCGGATGGAGGAATGTGCTTTGGCGTCTGTAAGGCCCATGGCTTTCAATACATGAGATGGTTCTACGGTAGCAGATGAACATGCAGCGCCAGAAGAAACGGATACATGCTTAGAAAGCATTTTGATTAATTTATCCCCGCCTTGCATGTTAAAACAAATATTGGCAACATGAGATAGCGATTGGTCTTTATTTCCATTCCACTCAACGTCTTCAATAGCTCCTATTTCCTTCCAAAAAATATCACGGAGTTCTTGTAAGCGCTTTGTTTCTGCTTCCATCAATGTTTGACATAAAGCAGCAGCTTTTCCCATTCCAACGATTCCCGGCACATTCAACGTACCGCTGCGCAATTTTCGTTCATGACCACCGCCGAAAACCAATGGCGATATGTCCAACAGCGGATTTCTTTTTTTGATAAACAAGGCCCCTACTCCTTTTGGACCATACATCTTGTGCGCGGAGAAAGCCATCATGTCTATGCAATCTGCATCGACATCTACTGGAATCTTTCCCACTGCCTGGGTGGCATCACAAAAAAATGGAATGGAATGTTTTTGGGCAATCTGTCCAATAGCAGCAACAGGATGTATGACACCCGTTTCATTGTTGGCATACATGGCAGCGATCAGTATCGTGTCTTTTCGAATTGATACCTCCAACTGTTCAAGCGCTATCATGCCAAACGCATCAACAGGAAGACAAGTAATCTCATATCCCTGCCCCTGTAAGTGTGCACAAACATCCAAGACGGCTTTATGCTCAGTGGCAACAGTGATGATGTGTTTCCCTTTTTTATCGTGCAGCTGAGTCAGGCCTTGAATGGCCAGGTTGATTGACTCTGTGGCACCCGATGTAAAGATGATTTCTTTCGCATCGGCACCAATCAGGGATGCTACTTGTTCACGCGATTGTGCAACAGCATCCTCTGCATACCATCCATGTGCATGGGCCTTGCTGGAAGCATTCCCAAAATGTTCAGTAAAGTATGGCAACATGGCTTCCACCACCAGAGGATCACAGGGTGTGGTAGCATTATAATCTAAATATATCGGGTATACACTCATGCTGTTTTAATCATGTCTAACACCTTCCCTAACCCTGAACACATGAAGGATATACGGAAACAAGGCATCCATGCTTTCCTCCGCACCCCTTGGTGAGCCGGGCAATGCAATGAGCAAGGTCTCACCCACAAACCCCGCAATGCCTCTGCTCAGCATGGCATAAGGCGTGCGTTGCTGCCCATAATCTCTTGCGGCCTCCATGATGCCTGGCACCTCTCGCTCAATCAAAGGCTTAAGGGCATCTGGCGTTACATCCCTGAGAGACAGTCCAGTTCCCCCAGTGAACAAAATCAATTGATACCCCTCTGCAATCAACTGCCTGGCCGATGCTTGAATCACATCAAATTCATCCGCAATGGCCTGCCGATGCGACACAGAGAGTTTATGCTTGTTTAATTTTTCTTCAATCAGATCTCCACTCCTGTCTATGTTTAAACCCTTGCTGACAGTATCGCTACAGGTGATGACTGCCACTTTTAGGGTGTCTGGATAGGCATACTTGATATCGCTTTTCCCCCCTTTCTTTTTTTCAAGCCTGATGGATGAAATTTCAATAGCATCGTCAATAGGCTTCAGCATATCATACATGGTCAATGCAGTGATGGCCGCACCATGCATGGCCTCCACCTCTACACCTGTTTTATAGACGGTGTGTACTTCAACCCTGATGATGATACTCAAACCATCAACTTCATGAGTTATGGAAGTATATTCAACAGGAAGTGGATGGCAGTCAGGAATCACTTCATACGTTTTCTTGCAGGCCAGCAAACCCGCTGCACGACTGAATTCAAATACATCCCCTTTGGGAACCTTCCTGTTGACGATGGCATCAATGGTTTCCTGCCTTGACACTTTGAGGATTCCCATTGCAATGGCCTGACGCAGGGTAGATGATTTATGTGTGATGTTAACCATGAGTTTATTGATTTATTTTCCATTGATATCCTTCTCCTTCAAAAATTTCAAACAAAAAGACAAATTTCACCAGCTTTGATTACTCCCAAGCTGTGATGAACATGCATGCAGGTCAAATCATATTGGGCAAAAATATCCTCCCTGATTTTAGTCATGGTTTCCAATGCCATTTCAACATGACTGGTGTATTCGATGGCCTCCACCTGTTTGCCATTGATCATATCAGCCCTTACCTGACCAAGAAAAATACTGTGTCCACCTATAGAAGTCTTGGTGGCATGTTTGGCGATGCTGTCGGCTATGAAAGCCGCTTCAACTGGGCCTTCCGTGAAAATGTTTTTTATTCTTTTAGCTTCCATTGTTCAAATTAAATTTTTCTGTGCAAGCATGCCTACGCCTCCTTTCAGGCTAAATACTGCTGAATCCGGACTTGCTTTCTTCAGCATGTCTGCAGCCATCAAACTGCGCATACCAGCCTGACAAATAAACACCACATTTCTTCCAATAAGGCAACTGATTTTGTTTTCAAGCCCTGACAAAGGTAACTCCATCCATTCCAATCCAAGCGAGGAACAAAGGGCATCCAGGCGCGGCTGCTCATGGGGTTCGCGTATATCAACGAATAAATGATCCAAAAAGTTTTGTTGCCAATCCATCACATCAATTTCTGTGATTCCCTTCTGTGGAATAGCGCACAACCACTCATAATCCGT
>JBJOOI010000426.1:0-3085 GCA_046051375.1 Bacteroidota bacterium
ATAGAAGACTTTACAATATAGCTTGAGAAATAACGGCTTTCGAAAAGTTCTTCCCAACTCATTCTTGCTCCAAAATTCTTGCCATTGTAGACTTCGTAGACTGCCAAGACAGGACGGAGATCTGGGTAGTATACCCAAAAAATGGGGGATTCACCAAGCACATTGCCCTGGTCATCTGAAAATGTTTTGATAGGGGCAATTCCCAAAATCCTGGTAACCAACCTCGAAGATTCCTTGTCAAAAACCCACTCTTCCTTTACACGGAATTTCATGATATCATCAGGATTGAACTCCTTACAAACCAAAGAGTCCTTCATGATTCCCTTTGATCCAGTAGGATCTTTAGCCCAATCAATTACCTGAACAGAATCACACCTTCCAGAAATCGCTTCACCTACTTTGGCAACAGTCATTGGCGTTGTGAAACGATCGTCAACATTGGGATCAAATGCTGTTACATCTCCTTTTTTAATAGCACGCAACAGTATGCTGATGAAACGTTGATTTCCATTGTCATCTTCGGCTTTGTAGCGAAAAGCAAGGTTCATTTTTTCCCGGATATCAATTTCTCTCCAAACACGTTCCCTGTACCAGGCATCATCCTCACGGATATTCTCGTACATCAATGGGGTACGGCTTTTTACAAGATTCCTGTTAACAGCAGCATCAGGACGCAGAGACATCCTCACAGAATCAAAAGCAAATGGATCCTTGGGGGGAGGCGGTGGGGCAGGCTTAACGGTGTCAACAGGCATCGTAGTAACACTGGCATCAAGTACCTGCGTATTGGCAACCGGCTTCTTTACTGCTGGCTTTGCAGTAGTCTTTTTGGCAGGAGTTGTTGTCTTCTTTTTTGTTTGTGCTTCAACACCCTGACAAACGACAAGTGCAGACAAACAAACAAAAAACATTCCTTTGAATGAAGATATTTTCATTGTAGAGTTTTTTAATGCTTTATTTAAGAATATAGGTAAGGCTTGTAGGCAACACCCTTGTTTTCCCACCAGGATCTTTAACCACAATATCTGTAATGGCCACCAGCGAACCGGGTTTAAGACGTCCCACCAGTCCTGCAGCATCTCCAGTCCACCTGGATCCACGGTTATCAAGCTGAACGAAATCACCACCAGATCCTGCTGCTCCAAGCTTATAGCTCACCACTTCAAAAGGAGCATCAAATTCTGCATCCTGCAGCTTTGCGATTACACCTCCCATGGCCTTGAATGATGCAGATGGAACATTGCCTGGCTTGAGGTTACCAACATATGCCACTGGATCCGGTAGCTGCTTGACGCGGAAAGTAACTTTTCCGGCAGATTTACCCTCAACCAAAACCGTGATTGTATGCTCTCCAAAATTGCCAGCAGAAGGCTTTACAACGTATTTGTTGCCGCTGACTTTTGAGATGCTTCCTCCACTGAACTGAGCCGATACTTTTTCACTACCCGCACCGGCAGTGATGGTCACTGGATTGTCAACACCAATATATAGCACATTCATTTTATCTGGAGAAACAGCAATACCAGAAGGTGCACCCACGGTGTAGTCAATTTTCTTCGAAATCGTTTTGTTTTCACCAGTATTTGGATCTACAAAGCTTACAGTCACATTCATACTCCTGGACCCGGTACCACCAACATTGAATTTTTTCTCGGCAACACCATTGGCATTGACCTGGATGCTTGCCCCGTCGATGTTAACGACCGGTTTCACATTTGAGTTAAAAGCACCAAGACCAGCGGTAACCACCATTTCCTCACCGGGCATCAGATAGGTAGAACTTGTTCCTACCAATGGCTCGAATTTATCCATGATCAATTTCACTGCGCCCACCTGGTTGATACAAAAAGTGGCTGCCAGGTTTTCTGAATTTTTGATATCGTTTTGAAACTTGCTGAGGATGGTCAAAGACGCAATGGTTGGCGTCATGTGAAAATAGTTGTTTGTCCAGTCCTTTACCTTGTCTCCGGTAGAAACGTTGCCTGCAGCAGATTTAGGGATTTCAAGGCTCAGTGGAAGCTTTGATCCTATTTGGGCTGCCATTTCAGGATCTACCGCGATGAGTTTTTTCTTGAAGTTTTCGAGGGCCTGGTTGGATCGAGGTCAGACTCCTCTTTCAAGGCCTGCTTGTATTTTTCCAAAATGCCATAGGCTTCATCAGCAATGGACTTTACCTGATCTGCCTTGGGCTTCCAAATACCTGCTTTTTCAGCAGATTTTGGATCCTTGAGCATTTCGCCAAGGCTTGTATAAATGCCACTTGTAGAGGTGGCCAAAACATTGTTCGACTCCCTCAGGCTGTTGTCTACCACCTTAAAAGCATTAAGGATTTCTGCAGACACATTCAAAGCGAGCAGCGCAGTCAACACCAAATACATGATGTTGATCATTTTCTGCCTCGGTTCTTTAGGTAGTGACATATAGATAAATGAGTTTAAAGATTAGAATTCAGGTGAACTGGCAATTAACCACGGCCTTGCATGGCTGCAAGCATGTTTCCATAAACACTGTTCAGGCTGCCGAGGTTCTTGGCAAGCAATGCTATCTGCTCCTGTGTTTTCATGGCATCATTCACACTGCCCTGCATGGCCTGGCTGGCCTTGATCAGGTTGTCATAGAATGCATTCATGGCCTTGATGTGGTTGCCTGAATCCTGCAATTCCAACTCATACATTTTATTCAATGAACCGAGGTTCTTGGTCAATGCCTGTACCTGCTCATGGAAAGCTTTTGAACCTTCTGCAGCTGTATTGAAATGCTGAACAGATCCGGCTGCATTGGCATACGCATCTTTCATGATGCTAAGGGCTGCAGTGGCCTCTTTGGTTTTTCCGGCAAACTCAGATGTTGCTGCTGCAACATCACCCATGGAAGCCATGCCTTGCACGGTTGAATTGAATTTTGAAAAATTACCATTCAACTTGGTCAGTTGATCAGTATCCAAATATTTTTCAATGGTCTCTTTCATTCAGGAGTAACTGGTTTCTTCATTTCCAACCATGCATAGACAAGGAAAATGACAGCCTCTGTCAACAAACCGACAGTAAGCATGATATCAGCAAATGATTTATGGAGGATTTTTGCC
>JBJOOI010000427.1:0-2550 GCA_046051375.1 Bacteroidota bacterium
CAGTTCATTTCCATGGGAGGAAGGAACTCTCCATCCGGAACCATCGACAATCCATCGCGTGAACCACTGATGCCGGCAAATTTTTCAACATAACTGTACCAGGGAGCCAGGTCCTTGTAACGGATAGGCCAATCCACACCATGGCCATCTTTGGCGTTGGCTTCAAAGTCGAGGTCGCTCAAGCGGTAGCATTGGCGTCCCCACATCAAAGACCTTCCACCAACATGGTTGCCACGGATCCACTCAAATGGCTTCACCTGGGTATAAGGATTTTCAAGATCGTTCACGAAAAACTTCTTTGACACCTCATCAAAAGCATAGCACTTGCTTTGGATGGGGGAGTTGGTGCGGTCTTCCTGGGTTTTTCCTCCACGGTGTTCCAATTCCCATGGGTCTTTTTCTGTTCCGACATAGTCCTTTACATGCTCCACATTGCGCCCTCTTTCGATGAGGATGGTCTTGAGGCCACGTTCAGTCAGTTCTTTTGCTGCCCAGCCTCCGGAGATGCCTGAGCCTACTACAATTGCGTCAAATGTGTTGGACATTGATTGGACATTGATGGGTTGTTATCGGTTATGAATGATCAGTTGGTGTTTATCAGTTTTTTATTAAGGCTAATGCTTTACAATTTAAAAATCTTTTGCCTAAAACTGGAATATTTTCTTCTCACCCATCCCCAGGGCAATTAACAATGTAGACATATTTGAATAACAAAGGCTTAACGCAGTAGATACTTTAAGGCAAGGTTGAATGGTGACATTCGCGCAAGCAAATACCAAACTACATGAGAAAATTACTTCTTGCGATTTCTGTAACAGCTTTTTTTGCCTGCAAAAAAGAAACGGCTGTACTTCCTCTTGAGCAAACTGTGAATGAAGATCTGGCATCATACCAGGAAATTGCATCCATCAATTTGGGAGGACTTGGGGCTGCAGAGATCACAACCTTTGATCCTGCTACAAACAGGCTTTTTGCAGTAAACAATGGAACAACGAATAAGATTGATGTCATTGATATGGCCAATCCAGCGAGCATCAAAGTTGTCAGCAGCATCAGAATGCAACCTTATGGCGGCTATGTGAACAGTGTTGATGTGAAAAATGGTATGTTGGCGGCTGCGATTGAGTCTATTAACAAGCAGGCCCCGGGCAAGGTTGTGGTTTTCAATACAAGTACATTAAAGGAAATCGCATCCATCAATGTTGGCTCTCTTCCAGACAATGTGGTTTTCAGCCCCGATGGAAAATTCATCCTCACTGCCAACGAGGGCGAACCCAATGATGCATACACAAACGATCCAGCTGGCACCATTTCCATCGTCAATGTGGAAAACAAATTTACCGTAACCACCTTTGATTTTGCCGGATTTACCAGCCAATTGTCAGCCCTTGCTGCCAATGGTTTCAGGGTATTTGGACCAGGCAGAAATTTCGTCAATGATATCGAGCCTGAATACATTACCGTTTCCAATGATTCCAAAACAGCGTGGGTGACCTTGCAGGAAAACAATGCCATTGCTGAAATTGACATGCTTTCTGCCACCATCAAAAAAATCATGCCCCTTGGGTTCAAAGATTATTCCGCTCCAGGCAATGCATTTGATCTGAGCGACAGGGATGGTGCAATAGCCTTCAAGAATGCACCCGTTTTCGGAACCTATATGCCAGACGCGATTGCCAACTACAGTTACAATGGCGTGACCTATTTGTTCACCGCCAATGAAGGTGATGCAAGAGAGTATACTGGCTTTTCAGAAGTAAGGCGTTTGGGTACGGTCAACCTTGATCCTGTTGCTTTCCCTACTGGTGCCGCATTGAAAACAGATGCACAGTTGGGAAGGCTCAACATCACCACTACTTTGGGCGATAGGGACAATGATGGGGATCTGGATGCCATATACAGTTTTGGTGCCAGGTCTTTTTCAGTGTGGAACGCCTCAACAGGTGCCTTGGTTTGGGACAGTAAAAATGAACTGGACGTTAAATCCAACGAGTTGGGTGTTTATGATGATGCAAGAAGCGATGACAAGGGTGCAGAACCCGAAGCAATCACCATTGGTAGGGTTGGCAGCAAAACAGTTGCCTATGTAGGATTGGAAAGGACTGATGCCGTGGCGGTATATGACATCACGGACCCCACCAAGCCTGTATTTGTCAAGATGTTCAAAACAGGCGATGCACCCGAAGGCCTTCTTTTCATTCCTGCATCAAAAAGCCCTATCGGGCAAAGCCTGGTGGTGGTGAGCAGCGAAAATGATGGTGTTGTAAAAATTTATAAAGCCAATAAGTTATAGACAAAGACTTTCTATTCCTTCAATATATATCCAAGAATAAAAACAATTTGTTGCAATGATAAGGCGACAAAAAAACAAAAAATCATGAAAAAAATCATTTCATTGCTTGTCCTAGTGCTGTTGGTTGCTTCAACCTCATTTGCACAGGTAACCAGCAGTAGCATTACCGGATCCGTAAAGGGCGATGACAACAAGTTCCTTGAAGGGGCTACTGTTGTTGCCATTCACCAGCCATCAGGAACAAAGTACTCCACTAC
>JBJOOI010000428.1:0-3154 GCA_046051375.1 Bacteroidota bacterium
GAACCACTGCCCTCCAACTCGGGCACATGATCATCCTTGAGCTTGTACTCCGCAATATCATCATCATCGCCATAGTCTTCATACTGCAAGGGGTCCTCCATTTCATCTGTTGGCTCATCCTCCCCTTCGGGCAAATCAAGGTCCAGCTCATCTGAAGCCTCATCGTCGGTCTCCGCTGTCTTTTCTTCCCCAATTTCCAATGCGGGATTATCTTCAATTTCTTCCTTGAGCCGCTCTTCCAACAAGGCTGTAGGCACTTGCAACAGCTTCATCAGCTGGATTTGCTGTGGAGAAAGTTTTTGTTGCAGTTTTTGTTGGAGTCCCTGGTACAATGCCATCGCTAAAACTTCCCTGGTTGAATGGGAAATGAGCTGTAAATTTACGAACAAAACCCACCATTGAGAACACTGGTCATCCTCATATTTGTTTTAACAGGGCAAACATGTTTTGCACAGGACAGCAGCCTGGCAAAAAAGCCGTTTTTCTTTCTGTCTGGTCAGATGAATATGCCTGTAAAAAAGAACAATTCTCCTGTCAAGCCAAACCATGCCAATCAACAACAAGGATTTGTTTGCAAGCAGGAATGGAAACTGGAAAAGAAAACAGGGGTTCCCATGCGTTTCAGGCTGGGTTCACTGGACTATGTAAACAAGTTGGAAGGCAAGTAAAGTTTGCTATACGGCTGATGAGCCTCTCATTTTATCCAGCAATCCGTTCAGGATTTTCATTTCTTCTTCATTGAGATTTGCAATAACAGCCATCATCTCTTTTTCTTTTTGATCAATTTTTGCAAGTACTTTTTTCCCTTCCTCTGTGATGCTGATGTCAACAAGACGCTTGTCGGAGGGACAGGTTTTTTTGTCGACCAATCCCTTCAGGAGAAGCCTGTCCACTATTCTGCTGGTATCACTCATCTTGTCCAACATGCGCTCGCGGATGACCAAGGTGGAAAGTGGCTTTGGATGGCTGCCACGGAGGATCCTGAGGATATTGAATTGCTGCAGGGTAATGTCTTCAGCGGAAAGAAAATCCCTTATTTTTTCGGTAAGCCAGTTGTTGGTGAAAACCAGGTTGATGATGAGTTTCTGGTTTTCGCTGGTAAAATGCTGTTGCTTGATGTCTTTTTCTAGTCCCATGGAATCAGATTAGGTCAAATTGGATTTTTGGTATGATCAACAAACTCATGGGAATAAATCTTGACAAGGATGATGGCGTAGCTGAAAATGAGCGGGCCGAAAATAAAACCCATGAATCCAAACAACTGAAGCCCAACGATGACACCAAATACGGTGATCAGCGGATGAACGTTTCCAATCTTTTTCATCAGGGTCACCCTGGCAAGATAATCCACATTTCCGGTGATGACCAGGCTGTAGACCAGCAGACCTGTGGCCTGGCCACCCATTCCTTTTGAGTAAAGGTATACAACCAGCGGAACCCAGATCATCATGGTGCCAACAATCGGAAAAAAAGCAAAGACGCCAGTAAGAAACCCCCACATCAAGGCATCTTCCATACCAAAAATGAGGTAGCCTGCCCAGGCAAAAAATCCCTGGATCAATGATATGAGTGGAATGCCAATGGCATTTGCCTTGACCATGTGTTTGGTTTCATGGGCCAGTGCTATCACACTTTCCTGATGAAGAGGGATGAATTTTCTGATGGAATCCTCCATGGTCCGGCCTCCTGTGAACATGAAATACATCACAAATAACATGACCAGCATGTTGCTGAGAATCAAGGCAGAACTGTTGAGGAAGGTCGGTATATAATTGGCCAGGTTGGATTGAAAGGAAGCAAGGTTTTGGGAAGATAAAATTTCTTGCCCAGTGATGGACTTGATTTTGTCTGAAAGGGCCTGTACACCCACCAGCAACTCATCGGTATGAAGGAAGAGGGAACTTATTTTGGGACTTACCAACAACACTGCATAATAAAGGGGTGCAGCGATCAAGAGCAGAAATACAACAATGATCATGAGGGCGGTCGGACCAGGCATCCATCTGCGCTTTTCAGTCAACCTGAAATACCGTTCCCTCCCCAGGATATAGAAAGTAACGGCACCCATCAGTCCTGGAAGAGCAATCACCAAAAGCAAGACAACCTGTCTGATCCTGTTATTGAACTGGGTCATGAATTTTAATTGTAGTTTCAGCTCCAGACTTTCAGTCCTTCACTGCAATTGGAACAAATATCAATGTTTTTTCTGCCCCGCATCAATTCTGCCCTGAACTCATTGTATTTTTTATTTTCCCATATTTCTTTCATCCCCTGCGTACCCATCTCGCCAATGACGTGCTGGGCATCTTTATCAAAACAACAAGGTACCACCTTCCCATCCCAGGTGATCACATTGCTGTGCCACATTTTCCAACAATGGTTGGGCATTTTGTTCTTGGGAACGGTCTGACCAGTGGCATCTTTTCTGTAACGGCTGAACTGGTCTGTTGATGGAATCAGCTGGTTGGGATCATTTTGATAATCATAGATCTGGGCAGTCTTGAACCAAACGTCGTCCAAGCCCATTTCCCTGGCCAACTGCCTTACCTCCTCAACCTGGTGTTCGTTGGGCCGGACCACCAGGAATTGAAAAACAACCATGGGTGTTTTGCTGTTCAGGGCTTTTCTCCATTTGATGATGTTCCTGGCACCCTCGAGCACCTTCTCCATCTGGCCATTTCGCCGGTATTGCTCATAGGTTTCCTGGGTTGTTCCATCCAACGAAATGATCAACCGGTCCAGCCCACTTTCAATCGTCTTCCTGGCGTTTTCGTCATTGAGAAAATGAGCATTGGTGGAGGTTGCCGTATAAATATTTTTTGAAGAAGCATAGCGCACCATATCGAGGAAACCCTTGTGCAGAAAAGGCTCTCCCTGAAAATAAAAACTCAGGTAAAAAAGCTCCTTATGCATGGCATCAATGGCTTGTTTGAAGAAATCCATCTTGATGGTACCGGTAGGCCTAGTGAAGGACTTGAGACCGCTGGGGCACTCAGGGCAGCCAAGGTTGCAGGCAGTGGTGGGCTCAACGGAAATGGAAAGGGGCAATCCCATCATGAAAGGTCGGCCGATGGCCTTGCTCAACTGGTAGGAGCCCAAGACTTTTAGGGCGTTCCAGCTCTTTCGAAAGGTGCATTTGGACAAAAAGTTAAAA
>JBJOOI010000429.1:0-2642 GCA_046051375.1 Bacteroidota bacterium
TATTTTGCTGCGCAAGACTTCCTTTTTCCAAAACTCCCTGCTGTTGAGCATGGCAATCATCGTCTGCTTAATATCTCCTCCGGATTGGGTGAATACATCCGCCATGGCTGCAACCAACTTTACAGAAGGCGTATCACAGACGAATCTTGTTGCCATTTTTTTGCAGATGAATGTTGCAGTGGAAGGATGGGTGGCCAATTGATGCAATACCTCCAGTCCCTCATTCAATCCACCATTCGCAGGGTATTTTTTTCCGAGCACTGTTTTCTCTTTCTGGTCGTGTCGAACAGCCAAAAAAAGAAAATCACCTTCTGTCGTTGCCATGTTCTTGCCCAATCTTGATTGCTGAAGTTTTGACAAGCGTCCACCATATCCATCTTTCATCATGGGCCGGACGGTCCATCCTGTCAAAGCCCTGGCCACTTCGGTTACATCAGCCTGCACATAACCACCATCAACCCCGAGGGTATGGAGTTCCATCACCTCTCTTGCATAATTTTCATTCAGCCCGGCCTGCTTCTTCAACTTGCTGCTGGCAGGAACCATTTTTTTGATGCGCTGGTTCATGTCATTGTTATCGCTTCCGCTGCTGGCATTATCGAGGTAATAAAGCATGGCAGGATGTTGGGCCGTAGCCTTGAGCAGCGATTCAAATTTACCCAGGGTATGTGGACGTATCGCATCCCTTTCATAGGTAAGCACAAAAGGCTGTGACTGGCCCTTTGTAACGGATACATTGAAATGATTGAACCAAAAATCAGTCATTAGTTCTTGCGTAATCAGCCTTTTCCAGTTTGGCCATGGAATCCCTGCTGAGGGTGCCCTTTTTTTGCATCATCCGCAACACTTGGCCAGCATTGAGGTAGGTATTGACAATTGTTTCATTGTCCAGCGCCAATGCATCATAGCCAGACAATCTTTTTTCAAGTTCGGTATCAGGGAGTGATTGATCAAGTTGTTGCAGTACCCATTTGTCGAGGCCCATGGCCAGTAGCTTTTCTATGTCGCCGGGGCGGCCACCAAAGCCAAGTCTACTCAAAAGATGTTCTGCTGCTTCTCGCTCGCTGAGGCCTTCTTTCCGGTAGGGCATTTGAAGGCGCTGCTCACTGCTGAATGGATCAACAGTAAAAGCCAAAGAGAGGAAAATGGATAGCAAAAAAATGTTGCGCATGGATATCAATTGTATGGATAGGACACAAATTACATCGATTGGTTTAATGTAAAACTACCGGATAAATGAAGTAAATGGGTATATGCATTTTTTTGGCTGTTCATTGGCATTTAACGGCTTTGATTTGGTGCTTCCTCCTCTTGTGGATACTTTTGCAACCATGAATTCACAGATACCTCATAGCGGATTTACATTCAAACACATCAAAGACGACCTTCCTGCCGGAGTTGTCGTTTTCCTGGTGGCATTGCCGCTTTGTCTGGGCATTGCCCTCGCCTCAGGAGCCCCTCTTTTTTCAGGTATCATTGCCGGTGTCGTGGGTGGGTTGGTTGTTTCTTCCTTCAGCGGATCAGCATTGAGCGTAAGCGGACCAGCCGCCGGGCTTAGTGTGATTGTGCTCAACGGAATTGCATTGGTGGGAAGCTATGAAGCATTTTTGCTGGCTGTTGTCATGGCTGGTTTGATACAACTTGTATTGGGTTACCTGAAAGCAGGAGCCATAGGGTATTTCTTTCCTTCCAGTTTAATCAAGGGGATGCTTGCTGCGATTGGCATCATCCTGTTGATCAAACAAATACCTGTTGCCATAGGGTATAAAAAAGGGGGACCTTCCCAGTTTCACGCAGGAGCACTGACAGTATCGGCGATTTCCTTGTTGATCATGATCCTATGGGAACTTCCTGCAGTGAAAAAAATCAAATTCTTCAAATGGATTCCCGGAGCACTGGTGGCAGTTGTGGGTGGCACTTTGCTGAATGGCTATTTCATCAGCGCCAAACCCGAATGGGCATTGGGTGCAGACATGCTGGTGCGTCTTCCAGTGGCTGCATCAGCAACTGAATTTATCGGACAGTTTACCTTGCCTGATTTTTCAGCGTTGACCAATTACAATGTTTATATCATGGCATTTACCATTGCCATCATCGCCAGCATTGAATCCTTGTTGACGATCGAAGCAGCAGATAAAATGGATCCCCACAAAAGAATCACTCCTGCCAGCAGGGAGCTCAAGGCACAGGGAATCGGGAACCTGGTTTCTGGCCTGCTCGGAGGGCTTCCTTTGACGGCTGTCATTGTAAGAACTTCTGCCAATATTAATGCAGGGGGGAAAACGAAATTATCTCCAATGGTAGATGGATTATTGCTTTCATTAAGTGTTATTTGCTTGGCATCTTTGTTGAATAAAATTCCATTGGCATGCCTTGCCGCCGTATTGATGGTGGTGGGATACAAACTGGCCAACATATCCCTTTTCAAATCCATGTACAAGCTTGGATGGGCGCAGTTTCTCCCCTTTGCCACCACTATTGTTGCCGTTCAGTTGTCTGATCTTTTGAAAGGGATTGGTGTAGGCATGCTGGTTTCCATCTTCTACATCCTGCGTGCAAACTATCGCAGGGATTATCTTATCCACCAACACAGCAAAGAAGATGGTGGGAAGATTGAAATCAAGCTGGCAGAAAATGTTACA
>JBJOOI010000430.1:0-2986 GCA_046051375.1 Bacteroidota bacterium
CCAGAACATATTGCTGAAGCCATACATTACAGAAGCCTCGACAGAGAAGGATGGGGAGGCTGAGACAGTGAAGTGTGCCCTTATTCTGTTGGGGTTTCTGTTTCCTGCCCTGGAGCCTTAGGGGTTTCAACAGCAGGGAAAAACTTGCTTTGGAAAATCAGGATGGCAAATACACCACCAGAAATGGATGCATCTGCGATATTGAAAACAGGCCTGAAAAACATGAAGGATTCTCCGCCCCAGATAGGAAACCAGCTGGGAAAATAAGCGTCTTCAATGATGGGCATGTACAACATGTCTACCACCTTGCCATGTAGAAATCCTGCATAACCACCTTGAAAACCTTGCTGCCATGCACCATGGGCAAGGTTCTGCAGATAGGGATCGCTGGCTTCAAATACCATCCCATAAAACAGGCTGTCGATCAGGTTTCCAATGGCGCCTGCATAAATGAAGGTTACACAGACAATATAACCAACATGGTATTTTTTCTTGATGATGTCCAGGATATAATAGGTGCCAAATGCAACAGCCACCAACCTGAAAACAGTGAGGGCTATTTTGCCCCAGTCGCCGCCAAGCTTCCATCCATAGGCCATTCCCTCATTCTCAATAAAATGAAACCTTAACCAGGGAATGGATTGGAACAAGACATTTTCCTGCCCCATGTGGTAACTGGTCTTGATGTATATTTTCAATGCCTGATCAATAAACAGGATCAAAAAGGTCAGGAAAAGGGCGTATTTAAACTTCAAAATACAGGTTTTTGCAAATATAATGATAAGGAAACAATGGCAGATGACCCCAAGATCATTCGCCCAAATAAATCCTTGGAACCCGCTGTGAAATACCAGTCATGATCTCATAGGGAATGGTTCCTGCTGCTTTGGCAACATCAACAAGAGAATGACCCTTACCAAAAATAAGGACCATATCTTCAATGGTGATACCCGCTTCAGCCGTCACATCTATCATGGTCATGTCCATGCAAACATTGCCGATGGTGCGGAAAGACTTTCCTCTGACCAGGACGGTTCCATTGCCGTTACCCAAACTTCTTGGAAATCCGTCTGCATATCCAATCCGGATGGTGGCAACCCTGGTGTCTTGTTCTACAATGGCATGCCGACCATATCCAACCGATTCACCTTTTCTCACTTCCTTGATCTGTGCAATGGTGGTCTTGAGCGAAACAGATTCCTGCAGCTTCAAATCACTGTTACCGGGGTCAATACCATAGAGTCCGATACCAATCCTGACCATGTCGAATTCAGCAGCCGGATGCCTTCTGATGGCGGCGGTATTGGCAGCATGTTTCAAGAATAGATATCCAAAATGCGCTGAGAGCAGACCACAAGAATGGTTAAACCGTTGCAGCTGGATACTGGTAAAATCATCATGCACAGGGTTTTCAGAAGCCACAAGGTGCGTGAATACTGTTTTGATCCTGAATGCCGAAGAACTGCCAACCTGATCAATGAAAAGACCAATATCATTGGGCTCCAGGCCCAACCTGTGCATGCCTGTATCCAGCTTGATATGCACTGGAAAATAGCTGATGCCTTCCTGCTGCAAATAGGCGTTCAATTGTTGGGCGAATCCAATGGAATAAATTTCGGGTTCCAGATTGAATTCCACCAAGGAGGAGAAAGACGATGGTGCAGTGTTCATGACCATGATGGGCATCCTGATGCCTGCCTTTCTCAACTCAACGCCTTCATCAACATAGGCCACAGCAATATAGTTGACATGATGAAACTGAAGCAGGTTGGCCATTTCATAGCTACCGGCTCCATAAGAGAAAGCCTTGACCATGGCCATGATCCTGGTTTCCGGCTTCAAACCTGCCTTGAACTGGTTCAGGTTCTGTACAACACTGGAGAGGTCTATTTCAAGCCTTGTTTGATGATTTTTGCTTTCAAGCAAATGGCTCACTTTTTCATTTTCAAAATGAAATGACCTGGCCCCTTTGACCAATACTACCTGATCCCTGAAATTTGATCCATGAAGATGCTGCAATAATGCTGTTGTGTCCTTGAAATAAAAAACTTTCATAGAAGGATGATCGAAGCAGCCGGCAAAGGCATGGAACTGTTCCCCCACTGCATACACTGTTGTGATATTTTTTAACCTGAGGTAGGAGGCAAGTTTTTCATAGGCAGGCAGGGCATCACCTGCAAGGCCTGATACATCAGAAAGGATGGCCACCCTTTCACGAGAAGGATGTTGCAGTCCCACAAAATCCAAGGCACTCATCACCCCACTCAGGTCTGCATTGTAACTGTCATTGATGATGGTTGATCCATGTTGACCCTGTTTCATTTCCAGGCGCATGGAGAGTGGAGGAAGATCCTGCATCCTCGGAATAACCTGGTCCTGCAATCCCAGCTGCAGGCAAACGGCAAAACAATGCAATGCATTTTCTATGGCAGCAGGGTCAATGTAGGAAATAGAAAAACTATAGTTGATTCCTTTGTAAACAGCGGAAATAACTGTTCTTCCTGCTGTGCCATGATAAGAAACTACGATGTCTGCTCCAGGATTGATTCCCCAGGAAAATGAATTTCGCAAACCACCTGCCTGAAGCAATTGCTGCACTGCCTCATCTACCAACACATGGTCTTTGCAATAAATCAGCAATTGGGCATCACGAAAGAGTTGGAGCTTTTCTCTCAATTTATCCATCATGGAATCAAATCCTTCGCCATGTGCCTCACCAATATTGGTTAACAGGCCAATTTCCGGACGAATCATTTTTTGAAGCTTCTCCATTTCTCCGGACTTTGAAATTCCTGCTTCGAAAATACCCAGCTCATGTGTCTCCTGCATCTGCCAAATGCTGAGTGGAACACCCAATTGAGAATTGAAACTGCGCGGAGACCGGACAATGTTCTTTTCCTGTTGCAACAAATGATTGAGCCATTCTTTTACAATGGTCTTTGCATTGCTGCCGGTGATACCAATGACAGGAAATTCAAATTGTTTT
>JBJOOI010000431.1:0-3029 GCA_046051375.1 Bacteroidota bacterium
TGTATGGGGTTCTATCGCATATAAATCAGGAATTGTTGCCAATACCATTCAGTTGACCATGGCCATCAGTGGGTTGTTGGTAGCCATCTTTATCGCCCGTAAATGGAAAAAAACTGGAGTTAAAACGGCTGCAGAATATATTGGAAAAAGATTCAACCTCAAGACACAGCAGTTTTATACTTACATGGTGCTGCTGCTTAGTTTGTTCACGACCGCATCCGTACTTTATCCTGTTGGCAAGATGGTGCAGGTGGCTACACCGTACTCACTGAATACTTGCATCATGATCATTGGATTGATCATTGTTCTGTATACAGCTGCTGGAGGCCTTTGGGCGGTATTGGTTACAGATGTTGTTCAGTTCGTTATCCTTACTGCATCAGTATTGATTGTTATACCCATTGCATTTGATCAAATTGGCGGTCCTGCTAACCTGGTGACCCAGGCACCTGTTGATTTTTTTAAACCTTTCAATGCGGAATATACTTTTCCTTTCATGCTGGCATTCATCGTTTACCAAACCGCTTACATTGGTGGTAACTGGAGTTATGTGCAGCGGTATACAAGTGTCAAGGATGAAAAAAGTTCTCGCAAGGTGGCTTATCTATTCACGATCCTTTACCTGGTGAGTCCATTCATTTGGATGATTCCGCCCATGGTATACAGGATCATGAATCCTGATCTGGCCGGTCTGGGGGCAGAAGGGGCCTACATGATGCTTTGCCAAAAGATTCTTCCCGCAGGACTGATTGGATTGGTCCTGGCAGGCATGATATCAGCCACTTCCAGCAAGGCCAACACCACCATCAATCTCGCTGCCACCGTTTTTGCTACTGACCTGTACAAGAATCTTATCAGGAAATCAGCCAGTGAAAAAGAGCAAATCTTGGTTGCGAGAATTTTTACCATTCTCTTTGGTGCAGGCACTGTTTTTATTGCGTTGCTGGTTCCTCGCATTGGCGGTATTGTTGATTTTGTTTTGAGCATTGCTTCTATTGCTGGTGGCGCACTGTTTGCTCCCATCATCTGGAGTCTTTTCTCAAAACGTCAAACAGCAATCTCTGTTGTAACGGTTACCCTTGTAACACTGTCCATCAACTTGTTTTTAAAATTGTTGGCACCATCATTATTGGATCTGAAGCTGTCCCGAACCATGGAAACGGTCGTCGGTCAGTCCATTCCTTTGATTTGTCTATTGGCTTTTGAGTTATACTATAAATCCAAAGGAATGTTATCCAAAGGAATGTTTGCACCTACACCTGTTGTTGTCGCAGATATTTCATTATCCGAAACGGATATTGCTGATGAAGAGGATGCCAAGGCTCAAAATAACTTCGGCATCAAGGTGATTGCCATAGCCATGGCCATTGTAGGCCTGGGCATTGCAACACTTGGCTTCTTGTCAGTTGATTCATCAGCCATCGTGATCAGTGTAGGGGCAGTCATTGTATTTGTCTCAGTTTTCATTTGGCGTGCTGCCATGCCTTCAAAGCTGCTTTCCGTATTGTTACTGATTGGTTTAACCATCAGTGCAAATGCACAGCCAGATGCCATCAAAAAAGTATTGGTGAACCAGGCCGGTTATAATTTGAATGAATCAAAGCGTCTGGTCGCCTGGGGTATCAAGGATGGTGAAACATTTCAACTGAGATCAGTTGCATCCGGAGGCATTGTATTTACCGGTAAGATAAATCAGTTTGCAGGAGATTTTTCTGCGTTCAACCCCGTTTCCAATGATCAGTACATCGCAGAGGTAGCTGGATTGAAACCATCTGTTCCTTTTCGCATCAAGTCGTTTTATCAGGAGATCATTTCTTCCAAAATGGCCTATGATTTTTTTATTGATGTTCGTGGATCAACGGATCCAGTTCATTCAAACGAAGCCAAAGTATATGGTGGAGGACCTTCCCGGGATGTAGGGTCTTATGGCCTTGAGACTGTTTTTGAAACCATGTTTTTTGCCAGCAATCCTGCTCTTTTTGACAATTGGAAAAATGAAATGGGGAATGGCAAAGTTCCGGATCTGATTGCCTTGATACTTTGGCATGCTGAATTCGCATATAACCATCATGCATTCAATGGCCCTATCGCAAACCGCCATGGCTGGTTGGGATATGAAGGCACACCCAAAATGAATTATGATTACTGGAATACGCTGGATCAACTTGCAGCAGTATGTGCGGGCTATCACAGCTTTCTGAAGCCTTATTTATCTGAAGAAAAATACAAGGCATACAGAAAGGTTTGTTTGGAAAAATGGACAGCCTATGAAAGGCACAAGGTTGTTCGCTATTGGACTTACAGCAACAAATGGGTTGATCCGGGATACCAGGAATTCAGTGAGATGGGCAATGCCTATGGGCAGTCTGTGTTCAGCAATCTTTTCATGTACCTGACAGAAAAAAATGAGAAGGATGGTCAACCAGAAAAATTCCTTGCATGGGCAAAGGAAAGTGTTGATGATATTGTAAAGCATTGGGATTTTAACAATGTACGCCACATGTGGTGGATTAGGAATGCCGAGCATATTACACCACAGGCATTGGCTTTTTACACTATGACAGTTCCGGAAAAAGATTCCAAGGCTGCCAAAAACAAATTGGGTGCCTGGATGGATCATATTCTTTCCAGATCAAAGAATCCATGGCAATACAGGACGCACAGCGATACAGAATGGGCCCATCCCAAGACCAAGGAATTGGGCGGTGCTCCTGCATTGGGTGGTAGCCTTTTTGCGGCAGCCCATGTATTAAAGCGGCCAGAGGCAAGACCAGTTGCCTGGTCTCAAATTGACTTTACCTTTGGGTTGAATCCATTGGGGGCGCATTTTAGCAACAAGAGCAAGGAAAGATTGGCCATCAAAGGATATTGGGAAGATGTGGAAGTGGGTTGGCCACAAGCGCATCCCAATGGATATGGGATGTTGGGGCGCGTAAGAGGTACACTTGACGGAACACCACTGGACAAGGATTTTCCACGATACGGATCTGTTGCAAATGTCGCAGTTGCAGATTCAGCGTCTGACAAGA
>JBJOOI010000432.1:0-3288 GCA_046051375.1 Bacteroidota bacterium
GATGGTTTTGCATGTGGAAAAGCTGATTCAATCCCTTGGGCTTCCCTACAGGATTCTTTTGCTTTGTGGCGGAGACATGGGGTTTGCATCTGCCATGACTTATGATTTTGAAGTCTACAGTGCAGCACAGGAACGTTGGCTGGAAGTCAGTTCAGTGTCCAATTTTGAATCTTTTCAGTCCAATCGGATGAAGATCCGCACAAAGGATGAAAATGGAAAGACCCAGCTGCTGCATACCCTCAATGGCAGTTCATTGGCCTTGCCAAGGATATTGGCCAGTTTGCTTGAAAATTACCAGACACCGGAAGGCATTCTCATCCCGGAAGTGCTTCGCCCATATTTTGGGGCAGACATGATTGCATAAAGCCTTTCGTCTTTTAATGTGCAGCAGCCATCCTTTGGTGATAGGCTTCAATTCTTTTGTGCATGATGCCGAACCATATTGGAGGGATCAAAGAAAGCAACAACATGCCTGGATATCCGGTGGGCATCTGTGGAGCGTTATCATGATGCCTGAGCACCTGGTATTTTCTGCTGGCCATGTAATGGTGATCGCTGTGCCTGGACAATTCAAAAAGCATCAGGCGTCCGAGGATATGGCTGCTGTTCCAGCTGTGTTCTGGCATGGCCCTTTCATATCCGCTTTCAGTCTTCTTTCTTTCCAATCCATAGTGTTCAATGTAATTGACTGTTTCCAGCAATAAAATGCCCAATGCAGCTGCAGCCAGAAAACAAAGCAAGGCAAGGCTTCCAAAAAAAGTAAAAACAGCCACCACAAGCAAGATTTGGAGGCACAGGAATTGAATCATCTGGTTGTTGAAATGCCAAACAGGTTTTCCATTTTTCCTTTGCTCATCTCCTGCAATTTTCCAGGCGGAAAGGAATCCCATCACTATAGAACGACAATAGAAAAAATAAACCGGCTCACCCTTTCTTGCACTGCTGGGATCTTCATGCGTAGATACATTTTTGTGATGGCCCTTGTTGTGCTCAATGTAAAAATGCATGTACAGCGAGGTGAGCAAAAGCAGCTTCGCGAGGTTCCTTTCATACAGGTTTTTCCTGTGTCCCAATTCATGTCCGACGTTGATGCCAAATGTTCCGCAAAGCAGGCCCATGGCAATGATCCGCCCCGTCAGTTCAAGCCCAGATAGTGCTGGATCTTTCACGGCAACCAGGAAAAAGTACAATGCAACATACTGAAGCGGCACCATGATATAGAGCCAAAGATCATAGAGCCTATCGTTTTTTGCCACCTGCTCTTCCGCCTCGCTGAGGTTTCCGGCTGCAGCAGGAAATACCAGTTCAATCAAGGGGATGAACATGAAGGTATAGATCAGCGGAAGTGCGATGGTCCATCCAGTATGCATGAATGCATAGAAGGAAAGAAAATACATGCTGAGGGGTGCGGCAAATTTCAATGACCTTATGTGCATGATGCATGGATTAATCGGTGGTTACTGGATCTTCTGGTTTCACTGCTATCCTGTAAAGAAGGAATGCCATGGCAAAGAAAACAAGGGTGCCCAGCAGAAAATACCCTTGTTCTCCGAAGGCATGGGTGATGTTTTCCTCGAAGTTCAATTTGTTCAAGGCCTTTGCGACTGTTTCATTGGCGGATAAAAAGGCAACTATCACGCCAGCGATGGCACCGCCAGCAACCAGTCCTGTAGCAAAAAGATTCCCTTTTCTGAGGTCTTCCTCTTCTTCACTGGCTTTCTCTTTCTTTTTCTTTCCATCCACAATGCCCCTGATGGCACCACCAATGAAAATGGGCAAAGTGGTAGAAAGAGGAAGGTAGATACCAATGGCAAAGCTCAAGGCCTTGATGCCACAGAGTTCCATGACAATGGCAATGGCCACCATCAAGGTTGCCTGTGGAGCGGCATATTGATCAGTTCCAATGGCATGATGGATTCCTGAAGAAAGCATTTCTTGTGTAGGCGTATCCAGTATTTTGATGGTGAACCCAATGGCAATGGAAGAAACGATGGCCCCGATAAAAAGGGCAATCTGCTGTGCCCTGGGTGTTGCACCCAGGATGTATCCTGTCTTGAGATCTTGTGATGTTGCACCTGCATTTGCGGCGGCGATGCAAATCATTCCGCCTACCACCAGGGCCATGGGTTCATAGAGTTTCCCCGTCCAACCTACAGCAATAAACACCAGGCAGGTCCCCATGATGGTGGCGATGGTCATGCCTGAGATGGGGTTGTTGGAAGATCCGATCAATCCTACAATACGGGAGGAAACGGTAACAAAAAAAGCACCGAACAATACCACCAGGATGCCTATCAATAGTTTGCTGAGCACACCATTTCCAGGAACCTGTGGCATGATGGTCATCAGCAAGATCAGTCCGAGACTTCCCCACAATACAATTTTCACGGAAAGGTCTTTTTCGGTACGAATGACTTTTTGCATTGCCTCGTTACCAGAACGAACAGATCCCAGGCTTCCCTTGAATGATGAAATGATGGTTGGGATGGTTTTGATCAGGGTGATGAAGCCGCCAGCTGCTACAGCACCTGCTCCAATCTGCCTCACAAATGCCCTGTAAATGGCTACTGCGTAATCATTGAATTGATGCGTTGCAGGGTTCCATCCACCAGGGCCTCCTGCTGTATGGATGTCTTGTAGATAGCCCAGTTTGATGAGTTGGTTGGCAATCACATCCCCCGGTACAACTGTTGCCAGCAAGGGATTGAATACAAACCAGGTGAGTACACTTCCTGCAACCAAGACACCTGCAATTTTAGGGCCAATGATGTACCCAACACCCAGATATTCTGGAGTGATTTCTCCGCTAATTTTTGCAGATGGTAAATACTTGTTGGCCTGTGATGTAATGTAGGAAGGGGTTTCAGCCACCACATGCAATATTTTTTGAAGGAAGGCATAGGCTGTTGCGATGCCCAGACCGGCAAATGCCGTCTTGGCAAAATTGCCTCCTTTTTCACCGGCTTTCAATACTGATGCGCAAGCCGTTCCTTCAGGATAGGGAAGGGTTTCGTGCTCCTTTACAATCAATGCACTGCGCAAGGGAATCATCATCAGTGTTCCCAGCATTCCTCCAAAAATGGCCAGCACAAGGATGGTGATGTAGTTGAAATAATCAGCACTGCCTGCTTCGCTCAGAAAAAGAAATCCCGGAAGGGTGAATACCACTCCCGCTGCGATGCTCTCTCCGGCTGAACCTGTAGTCTGGATGATGTTGTTCTCAAGAATGGTTGTTTTGAGAAACAATTTGCTCAATGCAATCGACATCACCGCAATCGGGATGGAAGC
>JBJOOI010000433.1:0-2618 GCA_046051375.1 Bacteroidota bacterium
CTGGCAGCCGTCAGGCTGGCAACAGGTTTTTCTTTGGTTCCGGGGTTTTTGTCGCTTCCTTTCGGGCTCACATGGATCGATTGTGCCTGGGTTTCAAGGATGCCAATGGCGAGCATCAGCAAGGTCAACCGGAGGTATTTTCTGCGCATGAAATTCGTTTTTGGATTTAGGTATAATAGAGTAAATTACATAAAACAAATGCTCATTCTAAGCCAATGCTAAAATAATATACAAAGTGGCTCTTGTTATTGCCTTGGCAATGCTGGCCTGAGGGGTAATTTTACAATACATATAAACGTATCTCCATGAGAGGAATGCTCATCTTTTTTCTTGCGCTGCTGCTTTTCGGTTGTGACAATACCGAACTCCCCAAGGAAGTTGCTGAAGCCTATGCATCCCTTCCTGAAGAGATTGATTACAATGTTCATGTCAAAAAAATACTCTCAGACAAATGCTTCTCTTGCCATGGCCCGGACATGAAAAAACAGAAGGCTGATCTGCGCTTGGACATTGCCTCTTTTGCCTACAGCAAAGTGACCGAGTCTGGATTGAAGGCCATTGTTCCGGGAAGCCTTTCCAAAAGTGAACTGGTAAAGCGGATCCTCAGCGAAGATGCTGAATATGTCATGCCATCACCTGAGTCTCACCTGGAGCTCACTGCTTACGAAAAAGCCGTGCTGGTAAAATGGGTAAAGCAGGGTGCTGAGTATAAAAAACATTGGGCCTTTGATGATTTGAAATCAGTTAATGTTCCTTCAGTGCAGAACAAGGATTGGGTCATGAATGACATTGATCGTTTCACCCTTGATGCAATGGAGAATGCAGGGTTGCAACCTGCCAAACAAGCCGACAAGGAAACCCTGATCCGCAGGCTCAGTTTTGACATCAGGGGCATTGCTCCGGATGTCAAGGAAGTGGATGCCTTCCTGAAGGATACTGATCCTAAGGCTTATGAAAAATTGGTAGACAGGTACCTGGCTTCCCACCACTATGGTGAGCGCATGGCGGCCTATTGGCTGGATGTGGCAAGGTTTGCCGACAGCCATGGATACCTCGATGACAAGCACCGGGAAATGAGCCCCTGGAGAGATTGGGTCATCAGTGCGTACAACCGGAACCTTCCCTTCAATGATTTCGTCACCTGGCAATACGCCGGGGATCTTCTGCCCAATCCAACCAAAGAGCAAATCCTTGCCACAGGCTTCAACCGGAACCACAAGCAAAACTCAGAAGCAGGTATCATTGATGAAGAGTACCGTGTAGAGTATGTGGTGGACCGCACCAACACTTTGGGTACGGCTGTCCTTGCCATGACAGTGGGATGCGCAAAATGCCATGACCATAAATATGATCCGATCAGCCAGAAGGATTATTATTCCATGTATGCTTTTTTCAACAGCACATTTGAAAAAGGTGGTCCCAATTATGGGGATGACAATGTAGTGCCAGGGCCAACACTATTGCTGACATCTGCGAAAGACGATGCACAAATCAGCCAACTGCAACAGAAGCTGAGGGCGATGGAGAAAATGGAAACTGAGCGGCTGCGCAGTATTGAAGCCAATCAGTTGAAGCAGGAGGAAAAAGACATCGCTGTTGCTCTTGGAGAGAAGCTGCACGCAAAACTAAATTTTGATCGCACCAAAAAGATCGATGCCAAAACTGAAGTTGGCAAGTCGCTCAAGTACAACGATGAAACCTACCTGGCCTTTCCGGCATACAAGGTGGGTTATTTTGAACGGTATGAACCTTTCTCTTTCAGCCTATGGGTCAAGGTTCCTGAGCAATATCCATTGGCCACTGTTTTTTACCATGCAGAGCACCATCGCTACGGTTATCAAGGGTACGACCTGTTGTTGAAAGACAACCAGTTGAATTTTAGGTTGAGCCATTCTTTTCCGCACGATGCCATCAGTGTCATCAGTACCGAAAAATTAAAGGTGAATGAATGGCACCATGTGGCCGCAAATTATGATGGAACCAGCAAGGCAGCAGGAGTCTCCATTTACCTTGATGGAAAGAAGACTTCAATCAAAATAGAATACGATCATTTGGTAAAACATATTCGCCAGTACTACAGCATCCACAAAGGAAAACATTCAGGATTCAATTTTGGAAAGCGGGTGCTTGACAGGTCCATGCCAAGGGGAGAGGTGGATGAGTTTCAGATTTTCAACAATGTGTTGACCACCACTGAAGTCGCGTATTTGCAAGCACTCAAGCCCTTCAAGCTGCCTCCGAAAAGAAGCATAGATACAGTGTTGAGCCCCTTGCAACAAACTAGAAAATCACTCTGTGATCTGTATGATTCTGTTAAGGAAGTTATGGTGATGGGAGATCTTCCCCAGGCCCGTCCCACCTATGTATTGAACAGGGGATTGTATGACAGCCATGGCGACAAGGTTGAACCTTCAACGCCAGCGGCCATCATGCCTTTCCCGAAGGACTTTCCTAAAAATAGGTTGGGCCTTACACAATGGATGTTTGATGATGAGAATCCATTGACATCAAGGGTTGCCGTGAACAGGATGTGGCAGTTGGTTTTTGGCAAGGGATTGGTTTCTACATCTGATGATTTTGGCAACCAGGGCGCCATGCCCACCCATCCTGAATTGTTG
>JBJOOI010000434.1:0-2687 GCA_046051375.1 Bacteroidota bacterium
GCCTTTGACTGGAGTTTCGGTATCATTTATGCCATCTATCCAAAATCAAACGGTGCATCCTATACTGCAACAGGTGAAGAATTCATTTCAGGATCCCCGCTCCCATTGACTGATGGGGTTATAGGACCTGATGGCGCATTGTATTTCCTCACTGGAGGCAGAAGACTGGAGTCAGACATGTACCGTGTTTATTATGCCGGATCTGAAACGAAGAATACTGTCATGGCAAAAATTGAATTGAATGAAGCCCAAAAAACCCGCAAGAAATTGGAGACCTATCATGGGAAACCAACAGCAGGTGCTGTGAATGAAGCCTGGCCCTTTTTAAAGGACAAGGATCGTTTCATTCGTTATGCGGCGCGCATCGCTGTTGAAGCACAACCACTTGCGGAATGGACGGATAAAACAATCAATGAAAAAGACCCAGTGATTCTTACCAATGCAGCCATTGGTCTGGCAAGGCGTGGTGATGCAAAAGTCAAGAAGCCATTGCTGACAGCACTAACCAATGTGAATATTTCCTTGCTGACAGCAGCACAGCAACTGGATCTGATGCGGGCCATTGAACTGGTATTTACCAGGATGGGCGCACCTGATGGAGCTGAAAAAGATGCTGTGGCTAAATTATTGAACCCCATTTTCCCAGCTGCCACCAATGACCTCAACAAGGAACTCAGCAAGCTGTTGGTCTATGTTGATGCACCAAAAGCTGTTGAAAAAACAATGGCCCTCTTGGCTGTTGCCAAGGATGACATGGCTGCAGAGAAAACAGTTTCTGAATCATCAGACCTGATCCTACGCAATCCACAGTATGGAATGGACATTGCAGGCATGTTGTCTAAAATGCCTCCACTCACACAGACCTGGTATGCAAACGTTTTGAGCCAGGCCAAGAATGGCTGGACAGATGATTTGAGAACCAAATATTTCCAATGGTATTATGCTGCCTTCGGTTACAAAGGAGGTGTTTGCTATGTTGGCTTCATTGATAAGGCAAGGAAAAATGCATTGGAAAATCATCCCAAAGAAAGTTTTGCAAAATACAACAGGATCTCTGGAGACTCGATTGTAACCCTTGCCAGAAAAGGCTTGGACATTGGACCCGTAAGGCCAAAAGGTCCGGGCCGTGCATGGAAATTGGCTGACGCCTTGGCGGTCGTAGACAGTGGAAATGGTACTAGAAGTTTCGATCAAGGCAAGGCCATGTTTGCCGCATCCCTCTGTCGCACCTGCCATCGAACAAAGACATGCTTGAAGCCATCATCTCCCCCAGCAAGACCATCTCAGACCAATACGGTTCAACGGTATTCTACCTCAAAACCGGTGGCTCACTCATGGGAAGATTGATACGCCAGGACAATGACAAATACTACATTTCACAAAATCCTTTTGATACCCAAACCATCAAAGAGGTTTTGAAGAAGAATGTGGCCAGAACCCGTGTATCTGAGGTATCTCCGATGCTGCCTGGCATGATCAATGGCCTGAACCCTGAAGAACTCAAGGACCTGATGGCCTACTTGAAATCCGGGGGCAATCCAGCTCATCCTGTTTACAATCCAACCAAATAAACATGCCTCAACAGCAGATTTGGAGCGATAAGGTTGGAAATGTTTCACAGGTTGGCGGCATTGAAACTGCCGTGCTTGACAATGGCATCAGCAGGGGCATGCGCATTGCCTGGTTCAATACTGGATCAGGATTTCGTTTCAAGGTGTTGATTGACAGGGCAATGGACATAGCCGATGCTTCCTACAATCAACACAACCTGGCTTGGTTGAACCACGCTGGTTTTCCGCCACCACAACCTTTTTCAGACAAGGGTTTGGATTGGCTCAGAACCTTTGGCGGTGGCCTAGTTACTACCTGTGGCCTCTCCCATGTTGGCGGGCCAGAAAAAGATGCATTTGGTGAAAGAGGAGTGCACGGCAACATCAGCAATATCCCGGCAGAAATTGTCTCCATTGTTCAACCAGATCCCGAAAATGGAAACATGAACATGAGCATCACCGGCATCATCAGAGAATCTAAAATTTTCGGTCCAGCATTGGAACTCCGTAGAACCATTTCCGCAACGCTTGGTATTCCCGGATTCCATATACATGATGAGATTTCCAACAGGGGCAATACACCTGCACCACACATGATCCTCTACCATTGCAATTTCGGATGGCCCCTTGCAGACAAGGGAACTCAGCTAAAGTGGAAAGGCAACATGCTTACCCGTGATGGAAATGATTTCCCCAATGGTGAAGCTTTCAAAACCTGCCCTGATACCCTGATGAACCACAGTGGAAGTGGTGAGGAAGTGGCCATAGTTGATATTGAGGCCTCTGAGAGCGGACAATGCATTTGTGGCATCCACAATCCTGCGTTGGAATTGGCTGTAGCCATTCAATTCAACAAAAAAGAATTGCCATGGATGACCAACTGGCAGCATTGGGGCAGAGGTGAATATGTTACAGGCCTGGAACCGGGTTCTCATCCGCCCATTGGCCAATCCAAAGCAAGGGAAAATGAAACACTGATTTTCATCGCACCTGGAGAGCGCATCCAGTACAATCTTTCATTCCAAGCCATTCAAGGAAATCAAAACATCGATAAAACTTTTCATTGATTATTTAACCCTAACATAAGCCGATATGGAACAACAAAGCATTGCAAAAAAAGCACTCGAACAAGGCAAA
>JBJOOI010000435.1:0-2555 GCA_046051375.1 Bacteroidota bacterium
CTTAGTCCTGATCGATCAAGCGCACCTAATATCTGCCCAATAAGTACATCTACTTTTTCTGTAAGTCGCGCATATGCCCAACGGTGTAACCTCCATTCTTCCTCCGTCCAGTTATCCCGAACCACTTTTCTAAAGTTTCGAAGCCTGATCAAGCTGTCTACCGAATAAGATTCTCCGATCATGGGCTGATGGTTATCCGGTAATGGCGGACAATATTTGTCAAAAAATTCTTTTTTTGAAATGCCTTCCGGAATTTTTTTGGCCTCAAAAAGATCAGGCGGTGTAGCCTTTGCTTCATTGCCTTTAGGGTCTCCAAAACTGATGGCATCGAAACAAATATCATGAGGATTAATCAATGATGCAAAAAGAAGGAAGGGTTTGCTTTCTGGTTTTCTGTTCATGAGAAAATCAGATACATTTAATGCCAGATTTTCCCTGTCATTTCTTGTGATGACATTGTAGCCCCAATTTGTTGCATTGGGCCCTTCAATGGGAACATGAAATTTACCTCCATAATAAGTATCGTATCCGGCATTCCGGAATGTATGGCCCAATGAACGGGAATACAAACCTTCAATGAGTGATTTTCTTTCCGGAGTGATAGTGTATGCATTTTCCCTGATGCCGGCAGATGAAGCCAAAAGACCAGTTTGTATCGAGAAACGGGATGGCATGCAAACGGGATTTGTTACATATGCTTTCTCAAAACGAATTCCGCCAGCAGAAAGTGCATCGAGTGCTGGTGTCTTCAGCCATTTATTTCCTGTACAGGACAACATCGTAGCACTGTGCTGATCAGTCATGATGATCAGTATGTTCGGTCTTTTGTATTGATTGATTATAGTTCCCGTTGATACTGTATGCTGAGCCTTGATTGGACTTATGGCCAATAACACAGCAGCGGCGAAAGTATGTATTACAGCTCGCATGTTTTTTGAACAAATGTAGATATAGTTTAAATCTAATTGTGCACCGAGGACCTGCCGAAGGCAGGCTGGATTACTTTCAGTGAGCCATGATGTCCTACGAGGGGGGCTTCAATAAAAAGTCCTGGATTGTCTTCGCTGCGCTCAGACCTCCTTTTGGGAGGGGCATCAATGCCCTTTTCCGCCTTCGGCGGTTTCGGTCATTTTTATTTTTCGCTTAGGCAAGCGAGCTTGCCCGCTCAAAAATAAAAATGCCCTCTCAGCTTTGCTGAAAGGGCATTGTGCCCAGGACTGGATTCGAACCAGCACATCCTTTCGAACGCTGCGACCTGAACACAGTGCGTCTACCAATTTCGCCACCTGGGCAATAAATCAAGTCAGATCTTGAATCAAATGACTCGGAGTAAAGTAAAGTGAACGGGGCATAAGCCTTTGTTGACTTGTTTTGACGTTGGTTATGTTCATCAAGCCTTCTTTCAAGGTTGTTGGACATTCCAACGTAAATATAGTTTCTGTTGTTGCTTTTTATAGCGTAAACAGTGATTTTAAAAGAACTCAAACTTTCCATGCGTCTACCAACCTGCCTTTCGGCAGACAGGTCCTGCCTGCCGGCAGGCAGGTTCGCCACCTGGGCAGTGGACTGCAAATATACGCCAGAAAGCCAAATAAAATGCTATTTCAGCATGAATTTGATGCTTACATTCATGCTGATTCTGATTTTTTCGAAGTCTATTTGAGGCAATTCTTCTTTGACTTCATTGAGAGTAGACATTCCCCTGACCCGGATTGGGGAGGCTGGCTGCGTTACGCCGTCCCCGTCGATGCTGAAGTCTGCAATATGCAGGGGAGCCCCAACTGAAGCACCTATTGGCCTGGTAAGGGCCATAGCCCTGTCGTAGGCATTTTTAACGGCATTGGTTCTGCAGGTGTTTTTCAGCTTGATCATTTCAGAATGACCCACCCGCTCCAGGTTGGCATTGGCAATACCCAATTCCTCCAGTTTCATGAAAACGCGGGTAGCCAAAACGGCATCTCCCACCTTCAGGGTATAAGATTTGGTCTTCATCACGTCTTTTTGCTTCAGCACATAGTACTTGAAATTGCTCTGCATGTCTGAAGTGGTCAGTTCTTTTTCTGTATTGATCCCAAGTGATTTGAGGCCAGCCACCATTTTACGCTCTTGCTCTTCCAGTGAAATTTTATTTTTAACATCGGCCTCCGCAATCACGATACTGATATAGATTTCATTGGGAGTAACCAGGGTGTCTGCATTTCCGTAGACTTCAATAAAAGGCACATCCAAAAAGCTCTTCATTTGGGCAGAGGCGCAATGGACCATGAGGCCCAACAAACTGACTAAAATCAATTTTTTCATGTGTAAATATTTACGATTTATCATGTTTATGGATGCCGAAATTCCTCCATTCCATAAAGGAACCACATACCCAATCGGTTTTTCAAATATTAACTATAAATTAGTATTGGGTTCATGGTGGGCTAATGCCCGAAATTAACCTTTGCCAACCAATTTATTTTCAAGTTAAAATTTTAAAAATGAGAAATTGCATTTCGCTTCGTGCATGTTTTCGACTGCTATCATGCATTGCATTGATGGGGGCTGTTTTTCTC
>JBJOOI010000436.1:0-3029 GCA_046051375.1 Bacteroidota bacterium
CTGCTCAAACACAAGCCTTGCAGAAAGGCTGACAGGCTTGTCCTGAAAGAATTTTTCCGCCAGGTAGCCGGTCAATATCAATACCCCTTTGGTATGGATGGGACCACTCAATTCAGCCTCCCGTTCAATGGTAACAATACCGGCCTTCCCCAGGTTGATGCTACAGGTAATCCTGTTGGGCTTGCCAAACATCAGGTCTCCCATGTCAATCACGGAAAGGGCATTGACCTGTCCTATTTTGGACCCTTTGATGTCAATCAGGATTTGTTTTTCCTGGACCATTGCATTGATTTTTTCCTGGATCAGGTTACTGCGGTAGGCTTTTTTCTCCACTGCCATTTGGATATGACGACCACTGATTACTGCAGCCTGCTCATCCAATGCATAATGGTTGGCCTCCCTCAACAGGTCAGCGATGCGGCCAAACCTTGTGCTGAGCTTTCCCTGGTCTTCTGCCAGCCTTGACCCATATTCAATTATTTTTTTCATGGCCTCCGCATCCGGTTTACCGATGGGCTCCTTGATGCCAAGGGTGTTTAAAAATCGAATGTAGCTGGCTGTATTTTCAGGATTCCGTTCCATTTCTGTATTGAAATCAACCTTGACCTTGAAAAGGTTTTTAAATTCATTGTCAACCGCATAAAGCACATGATAGTAATAGGGGCTTCCCACCAGAATCACTTTTACTTGCAGCGGAATGGCCTGGGGCTTGAGCGATTTTGTGGTGAGGTATCCCAGTTGGTCCATCGCCTCTTCAATCAGGATTTCCTTGTTGCGAATCGCCCGCTTCAAGGCTTCCCATGAAAAATAGTTCTTGAACAATTCCGCTGCGCGGATGATGAGGTATCCACCATTGGCCTGGTGCAGTGAGCCCTTTCTGATCATCGTAAAATCTGTGACCAGAGAGCCCATGACCGATTCCTTTTCAACCCTTCCGATGAGGTTGTTGTATGTTGGATTGGTTTCAATGATGATGGGAGCGCCTGTTTGCCCGCTGTTGTCGATGAGGGCATTGACTTCATATCGGCTCAGGTAATTGTTTGCCTTGTTGTTGCCGCCGGCAAAACTTTCTTTGTGAGAAATCAGGAATGCACCCAGATTGCTGAGGATATCATCCCTGACCGATTGAAGGTAGGCAACCACTTCTGGGAATGTTGCGTATTTGGTTTTGATTTCATCAATCAGGGTATTGATGGCAAAGCTGGCCACCTCAGTTTCAAGCTTTTCAAATGCTGCCATAGCCTCTTTTTCCAACCTGCGCTGTTCTTTCAACATGCTGGCCACCTCATCTGCAAAACCAGTCTGTATATCAGCAATTTTTTTCTTCTCTTCCTCTGGCAACCTCTGGCAAAGCCTCAAAAGCTTCATCCGTAATGGGTTCGCCGTTCTGGACTGCAACTGTATAAATCTCCCAGGGGGTCTGCTTGATGACCAATGACTCCTTGGCCGCTTTCTGGTCTACAATGGCTGACAGCGCAATCTGTTGCTGTTGATGCTTGTCAGAGATCTCCTGTCTTCTCTTGGCATATTCCTCGCTCTCAAATACCTTCATCAGGGACTGAACCGTTTCATGAATCAGGGCCTTCATGTTTTTTTTAAGTGCATTGGCATGGCCGACAGGCAAAAACAGACGCTTCGGCTGATAAGCATCCTGGAAATCATTTACATAGCACCAGTCTCCGGGCACTGGTTCTGTCTTCACTTTTTTCTCCAGAAATAATTTGACCGCCGTCAGTTTTCCTGTTCCATCATCGCCCGACACAAAAATATTGAAACCATCTGCCTTGATACCCAAACCAAGTTTAAGGGCCTCTTCCGCCCTTTCCTGCCCTATCAATGCTTGATCATTGCTGGCTTCAGCTATTTTTTGCAATTCCTGCAAATCATCATTGCAGGCATTGCGCATTGCTTCGGCATCCAGGATCTTTATCATGTATTATATTTTGGGAAAACTATCCCAAATGCCGCCGGCAGGGAATGATGAGTGTCATGCCTTTCGATGACAGCAAAAAAAAGGGAAGACCTCCGGTTGGAAATCTTCCCTTTTTATGAAAAATTGAAATTTTATCTGGCTGTCCTAAAACTCCTGGAACCAGAGTATACACTTGTAACTGCACCCCTCACTGACTGGACACGCCAAAAATAGGTGGTATTCGGCTGAAGTGCAGTAGTGATGGGAAGTGATAATCCAGTAGATACCAGTCTGGTAACAGTTGTTGCCGCTGTAAAACCTGAAGTAGTAGAATATTGAACATTGTATGTGGTCGCACCCGCAGCTGCTGACCAAGTCAATGTAGGCGTTCTGCTCACATTGGTTGCTGCATTGGCAGGTGACAACAATCCAGGTGCACTGAAAACAGTAGTAAAACTTCTTGGAGCAGACCAGGCTGATGTTCCTACAACATTTGTCGCACTAACCCTCCAGTAATAGACTGTTCCATTGGTCAATCCTGAAAGGGCAGAAGATGTTGTGGTAATACCAGGTCTGTCGAGAACAATAGAACTAAAATTTATATCAGTTGCAACCTGCAAAGTATAAGATGTTGCGGTAGCAGATGCATTCCAGCTCAAATTGGCTGTCAAAGAAACGCCTGTTGCGGCATTTGCAGGGCTGACCTGTGCAGGTGCAGCTGGGGCGTGAGGCTGTTTTGCAACAACCTGTTTGTGGTTCCTGCAGGAACTGCGCTGATTGCTCCTACTACAGCGTTATTTTTCAATACTGCTTCAACCTGTGCAGTGGTTGCACCGGGATTGTTTTCGATGTATAGAGCAGCTACACCTGCCACATGTGGGCTAGCCATAGAGGTACCTGATATGGTGTTTATAGCTGTGCTGCTGGTAAACCAGGCAGATGTGATGGCTGAGCCTGGAGCGAGAATATCAACAACAGCACCAAAGTTGGAGTAAGATGCAAACCCATCTGTTGAGGTGGTTGCACCCACTGTGATGGCTTCTGCAGTTCTTGCAGGTGTAAAATTGGATGCGTCCAGTGTTGAGTTTCCAGCCGCCAAACACATGACAATCCCATC
>JBJOOI010000437.1:0-3317 GCA_046051375.1 Bacteroidota bacterium
ATGACTTCCATCACCTCACTCCATACACTATAGGTGGCATTGTACCCACTCCGTTTTCTGATTTGATAATAATACTTGATTCCGTTGGTAAGTTCACCGACCCTGAACATGCCAAAGTTGGAAGATGTGACAGATTTCCATGTTGTGACTGTATTCAAAGAGGTGCCATAGCGCACCTGATATTGAATATCAGATAGTTGAAATGAAGGTGCTACAAAAAAACTATTTTCGCCTGCTTCAGACAACCAGATAACCGGAGGGAGAATATCATACCCTGCTTGGGGTTGAAACGATTTTATTTCAGATGGAACACCTTCTCCCAGGGCGTTTTTACCAACAACCCAAACCTCACACGTCTTATCCAACGGCAAATTGGTGAGATCTGCATAATGATCAATGGTGGCGGGCAATGATTTGACGATTCCACCTATCCTGTATTTGACAATATATTCAGTAGCACAATCATTCCTCTCAAAAATTATTCTTGCAGTATTTGAACCTTTGATGAAATCAACCAACTTGGGAGCAGGTGGCAGCTTTGTATGAACAATGGTATCCAAAACAGTGTACCCAGTTGGCGAAACCAATGACATTTTATACCAGTTAACATTAGAGGATAAATCCTTGATGTTAAAAACAAGACTATCCGCGCCTGGAGCAATCTCTGGCAATGCTATTTCCTGAACAACCTTAACTTGTTGCTGATCATTTTTAGCAATAAGCTGGAGGGAATATCCCCTCAAAATATACGCAGGGATATCCATTTTTTTTCGTGGATGTATTACTGCAGTCAGATTTGAAATGGATGCTTGAATCGATTTTATATTCACCTTGATGCCAGCAACGGGCGCATAAAATTCTTGCATCTGCCTGAAAGCCCTTTTCTTGTTGCGGTAGTTGTCGATGATTCCCCATTGCCTGTTCTGATGCAAAGGAGTGGTGGTGGCTGGATTGGGCACCTGGTATGCACTCCGGTAATCATTGAAAGTCCAAAGTGAATATCCAAATAAACTCTCCTTGCTTGCCACTTCATCAACCATCAGGCTTTTAAACATTGATTTATCTGGTGTATCATAAATCAAGTTATCGGTATGGCTTCCGTATTCAGACATGAATACCCCCTTGCCAGGATACCTGGCCTTCAAATTGTCAACGGCTTTTGCGTAACCGCCATATTTGTTGATCATCAGCACATCACAAAACTGCGCTGCATCATTGTCCTGGTAATCGGCAGTATGCGAAACATAGGTTACCAGCCTGCTGCTGTCACTCCACCCAAAAATGGAAGGATGGTTGAAGTTTTGCCTGATGAATTTTGAAGCAAATTCTTTTGCCTCAACTGTTCTGTCATTCATGAAGTCTGGCCAGTTGTTGTATTCCGCCAACACCAGGATTCCTTTTTCATCCAAATAATCCATCACATCCTTTGGCAATGGACGGTGGGAAAGCCTTGCCATGTTTGCACCAGCCTCCTTCATCATATCAATATCTTCCTTATAACGATGCTCAGGGAGTGTGCTTCCCGTTGTTCTGTCATCTGCCACCCAGTTGTATCCTGCAAGTCTTACAGACTCTCCATTCAATTTAAATTGGTATCCATCCATTTCAATTTTCCGAATACCAAACCTGTCCTTGTGTTGAAAAGTTACAATGCCAGCCTCTTTCACTTCCAGCTTGCTTTCATACAAATGTGGGCGATCAAAATGCCACAATGCCACTTGCGATGCCGTCAATGATTGATCGATGATGAATTGAGTTGTGGCGCCTGCTTTTACAACAACTTGTTTTGAAGTAGAAACATCGGCTTGTGCGGATTTCGAAATGTGTTGAACAAGTATAACTGGCTTATCCAGTTTTCCTGTATTTCTTACATAGACCGCTGTTCTGATCGATGCAGTTCCTTTTTGCAAATCAGGCATGCCAACTATTTCCTGACGCTCGATATAGACCGAATTGCGCAAATGAACCATTGCAGGTCTGCGTATACCACCCCAATTCCAATAAGCACCCCAGGAAAGTGAATTGTCCACTTCAACAGACAACTGGTTTTGAGCGCCTTGTTTGCAGATTTTAGTGAAATCAAATTCTTGAGTAAAGTCCCCACAGAGCACTTGCGCAATCAGGCTGTCGTTGATAAATAACTTGTATGAATTTCCCACTTCACCGAAAGCCAATATGGCGCTTCGGCCTTTCAATGCTGGCACAAAAAATGAAGTCCTGTACCAGGCCTTTCCTCTGTAATTGGCGTATTCATTGTGCAAATCCCAGTTGTCAGGCACCTTCATGGATTCCCAGCCCTGATCATTGAAACTGCTTTTCTGCCATCCAGATGAAAGACCTTTGTTGTTGGGATCAATGCTGAACTTCCATGATTTTGGAAAAGCAATATTTTGTTGCCCAATCGGAAAATCATCATAGCCAGCGTCAATAACATTTGGCTGAGTGGATGAAACTTCATAATCAATCGTTTTGTTTGTTAGAAGAAAATCAATTCCATTTCAGCACGGCTTCTTTTTTGAATCCCCAGTATCCATATGAAAGCCTTGTCTTATTGCCAGGATTAGGCTTCAATGCAGCGCGAAAAATACCTGTATCCTCGCCGGTTTCAACCAGGTTGACCCGGATGACATCTCCATTTTCAAGGGTTTGAACTACCCAGGCTACATCCTTTTGCGTTGGATTGATATTGAGAGGAGCCTTTAATTCAACAAAAACCTTATTGTCGGTAGAAGAAGCATTGATCATCTTACCTGATGCATTGACGATACGGAGTTCAATACTGTGCAGGGTTGAAAATGTAAGGGTTGCCAACCAACCCCGGTTGGATATTGCCCAACCCTCTGTAGCATAGGCGTTAAGTCCAATCTTATCAGACACTGAATCTGCAACAGCAGTGGTGGCAACAGATCCATAACGAGGAAAGTCCTTGTCCAGTGGTGTTCCGTCAAGTGTACCTCTTACGCGCCCCAACATCCCATAACCATTGGGATGTGCCTGAGGCCATCCTACTTCAACATCTTCCCAATATCCTTTGATGGCTACCCTATCCTTGCTTTTGTTGCTGAAATGTGCGCCTAATGGATTCAGCCCAAAGGTAAAGTCAACCTGAGACCAGGCAACTGGTCTTGCCTCTGGCCTTTTCAAAACATGCGCAGCTGCAAACAAGCTGCCACCCAAAGCTGGAGCACCGCCCAATTCCTTGGTTTTGGGATGTGCCCATTCAGTATCGCTGTGCGTCCTGTATTGCCATGGATTCTTTGATCTGGAAAGAATATGATCCATCCAGGCGCCCAATTTGTTTTTGGCAGCTTTGGAAT